>JBFRWL010000302.1:0-5274 GCA_051439565.1 Prochloraceae cyanobacterium | reverse complement strand
AACCAAACCTCCATCTAGGGTCAAGAATGTTGAAAAAGGGAAGGGAAAAGGTAAGGGCATGAAAAAACAGCCAAGAGGCAAGGCTGTTAATTAATCGGCAAACACTTGGGAAAACATTCATTACACTAGTTTTTGGCGCAATCCTCGATCGATAATAAAAGACGCTCAAATTCTTTTACTTGTTCCCCAGGAAGATAATCGAAGTGCGAACGAACCTGACTGTGATAATTAAATGTTAATTTTGAATTTTGAATTTTGAATTTTGAATTGATAGTTGTTTGTCCTAAAACAGGTGAGCAATTGCCTCAGCTTCCTTTATTGTCCACCAACAAATAATCTGGTTCTAATCTTTTTTCTCGCGCTGATAGAAGAGAGAAAAAAAGGCGCTCGCTTTCCCGATCGCCTTTCTCATCCTTGAACGGTTAAAATTCAATCAAAGTTAAGCTATTGCAACTATGGAGACCCGCGCTCGCCTTAGCGAGATCTCTTCGAGGTCGGCGTAGCCGCGCTACGCAGAGCGATCGCCTGTTTGGTTCAGCTTGATTGAGTAGCGCACCGCAAAGCGGGTCGCAATCATGCGCAGCTTCGCTGACCTCTGCGAGATCGGTAATTGTCTGAGATCTAAACATCACTTCCACCATTTACTTACATCTTTTACCGCTTTCCATGTTTCTCTTAGGGCTTCAATACCTCCAAGCTGGATGATTATAGGGGCTAATTGAGGAAGATTCTGAAGAAATTCGGGTCGGGTTAGACTAGCTAAAGTATGAAGAGTTTTTTGCCAGAGAGGAAAATCAAGAGAAGAAGAAGCTAGTCTCTTAATCAAGCCCTGTAATGCTTCCGCTCGGTAGTATTCAGATTCAATAGCTCGGGCGGCATCTAAGGATTCTGGCAATAAATTCTCGGTTAAGTGGGGTGCTAAGCCCTGTAATGCTTCCGCTCGTTCGTCTTCATCTTCAATAGCTCGGGCGGCATCTAAGGCTTCTGGTAAAACTTCTGGGAAGTGGGGTGCTAAGCCCTGTAATGCTTCCGCTCGTTCGTCTTCATCTTCAATAGCTCGGGCGGCATCTAAGGCTTCTGGGAATAAATTCTCGGTTAAGTGGGGTGCTCAGCCCTGTAACGCTCTAGCTCGGTTGTGTTCATCTTCAATAGCTCGGGCGGCATCTAAGGTTTCTGGGAATAAATTCTCGGTTAAGTGGGGTGCTAAGCCCTGTAATGCTTCCGCTCGTTCGTCTTCAAATTCAATAGCTCGGGCGGCATCTAAGGCTTCTGGTAAAACTTCTGGGAAGTGGGGTGCTAAGCCCTGTAATGCTTCCGCTCGGAAGTATTCAGATTCAATAGCTCGGGCGGCATCTAAGGCTTCTGGTAATAAATTCTCGGTTAAGTGGGGTGCTAAGCCCTGTAATGCTTCCGCTCGGAAGTATTCAGATTCAATAGCTCGGGCGGCATCTAAGGCTTCTGGGAATAAAGAAGGCGGAAGATACTTAGCGATCGCCTTCAACCCTTCTGCTTGATGAGAAGAATCTTTGCTCTGTCGAACATAAGCAAATCCCTGAGCTGGTGTCCAAATTTCTTTCTCAACTAATGCTGCTATTAATTCAGGAGGAATATTTTTGGCCAAGCTGTTGAGAGATGTAGTAATCAGAGCATAACGACACTGTAAACTAATCGATTCTGTTGGATTTTGTGTAAAATTAGTTTCTGCTCTTGCCCAAGCTCTCGATACATACTTAACGAAATTGGCTGTTTTTCCTTGCCGCTCACATTGCCAATACCAACCGTTGTATCCTTCTGGAGTTTCTTCTTGAAGTAGTTGATGAATCTCATTGAGTAGTTCTGCTTTCTCCATGTGCCAGATTAACTGACTATAGATATAGCCATCATCGGGCAAAGTATGCCATAGTCCTTTTTCTGTCTTTTTTTGATAGCGTTCTAGTAATTCGCAATGAGCCAAGGAGAGACTTTGGATTTTAGACTTTCCATTTTGGGTTTCCAGGATGCCGCCCTCTTCAATCAGGTTGCGGGCCAGATCGTGCATTAAATCATGAATACGATAGGTTGGCTCACCTTCGGAAGTTTCGGCACCATCGGTCAGAAACGATCGTTGTCTCAACAGAGCCAACATCCTCTTCGTCTGCGGGAGTGACAAATTCCATAATACTGCCGCTACCTGTGCAGACAGGTTCACATCTTCAGGTAATACTCCTAACCAGACAAATTGCTGTAATTGCTCTGGACTCAGCCGCTTCAGACTCAAATTAAAACAAGCTGGCAAGCTATACTTGCGCTGCTCATTCTCATCCAGACAATCCCATGCTTCTAAGGAGTCCAGTAATTTGAGCGCACTAAATCTCTGTCCTGTACCTAATGCTACTGATTGCCGCTCTTCCTCAAACTCAGAGCGCAACTCCGTCCAAGTCAAGCCAGACCGCACCTGATTGGCCGCCAAATCTAATGCTAACGGCAAGTACCCCAACACCTTGACAAAAGCTTTGACCTCAGCCGTTTGTTCCTCTATCCACTGCTGCTGCAATTTCTGCCGTAGTAGGGATAGCGCCTGCGCCTCCGACATCAAATCCAACGAGTGATATTCCGCTCCCTCGATTTGTGCTTCTCTGGTCGTCACCAACACTCGACATCCTACACCCTCCATCCGAAACCATTTCGCCTGGTCGGAATTCCAAACATCATCCACCACCAGCAAGGCTTGTTTGTCGGACAGTAAGCTTTTTAACTCTAAGGAAGCTTCATTTAGATTAATAGGTTTGAAATCATAATCGCCTAATTTCCTGCTCCAGATACTCAAGATATCTAAGATATCAGGTTGCTGACCTAATGTTGCCCAGAAAATACCATCAGGAAAATGAGATTGAACTTCTGGGTCATGGGCTAGAGCAGCAGCTAAAGTGGATTTACCAATTCCTCCCAAACCGTAGATAGCACTGACGACTAAGGTTCCTGCTCTGGCTGTTTCTTGGTCTAAAAGTCGTTGTTTTAGTTCTTGGTATATTTCTGGACGTTCTACAAAATACTCTGGGAGAGGTGGAGCTAAAAACGGTTTCCCTACAGCTAAACCCTGAGTTACAGAATTATTACTTGAGTCGTTTGAATTATCAACTTCTGACCCCCTAGTCTTGCGATGTTCATCATTTAAAAAATTGAGCAGCTTGGCATATTTCCCTGGGCCTTTTCCCCCAATACTGAATTGGCGGTAAATTTCGCTCATCCGAGTGCGAACGGCACTCTGAGTTATATATAGTTCCTGTGCAGTTTCTTGTTCGCTCTTATTCTTTCCGAATCTTTCAATAAATGTTTCTTCCTGTTCTGGAGAAAGTTCATATTTGCGAGCAATTTTAGTCAAAAAAGCAACAGGCAGCATTTATAAGCACATTTATTTCTGATAATGCCAGTTTAAGCGCAAATAAGGGAAAAAAACCAAATCAGATAAAAATTTTAAATTATGTCCGGTTATGTCCGGCTATGTCAGTACAAGTTTGGGCAAAAACTCTAAAAACTACTTGGGAGCATATATGTGTCGGCAATATGTCGGCAAGACAACCAAGATAAGGATGAAGTTTATGCGACGGTTTTGGACAAGGAACAGGAGGAACATAGCTACAAGTTGTGCAATTATCAGCGCGACTTGTGCGGTCATCGGTTTAACTTACACAATTTCGGAGCATGGTCAGCCAAATTATTGCCAAGTTCAACTAGAGCAACCCTATGTGGAACAAGAATTAGATGTTGCTGAAAAAACTCAGCTAGAATTGCCAGATTCTAACTGAGCAAGTAACAATACTCTTCGATGACAGGCGATCGCTTAAGTAATGGAAAGGCGATCGCCTTTCTGCTTCTTATTATATTGTTGTACCAAACCATCCTAAAAGAGCGGTTTGCCAAAGGCGCAGCTTCGATGATCGCGCAGTTCCAACTTCCCCGATCGCCCACCAAGAAGCGATCACCTGTTTCGTTCAATTTGATCGGGTAGCGCACCGCGTTCCCGAAGGTAAGCGCGTATCTCTGCGAGGTCGGCGTAGCCGCGCTCCTTGGCGATCGCCCATTTGGTTAAAGAAGAATTACCTTATTAATCAAAAGCGTTACATCAGGTGAAGCTAAATTAACCATCGATATCTTTGTTGCGGTCAAATTCGTAATTAATTTCTTCCATCAAGTTTTCCTTTTGTAAACGTTGTTGGTATTCTTCTTTCTCATTGTTTGCATTGTTTAATGCAACAATAAAGCTTATAACTAGCGTCAAGACTGTTAAAGTCGAAGCAATTATTATCCAATTTTTTTTGGTGGTGAAAGCTTGCATCATATTGATATACTCGCGCCGCTAACTTGTAGGAATTATAGCGGCGGGAGTTTGTCAACAGTAATAGCTTAAGGATTTCGACGGTATAATGTGAGTATAGAGAGCGTTGAGAAAGCTGCATCGATTCAGACATCGCTTTCTCCGCATAGTTGTAATGGTACGCCAAGTAGCTAAATATTTAGGAGTTAGCATCAGCCGAATCCTTCGCTGTGAAGAATGGTTTACGGTGCTATTCGTCATTGCCAAGGGGTTGCGTCCCACATTCGTCAGTAAGAAAATCTTGAAGCGAGCGCCACAATTCCTCCCAGGTGATGTAGTAGTTAGTAATGCAGGCTGTTGCTATGAAGTGGTCAAAAGCACAGACAGTCGAGTTCGTTGTTATCCCATAGACTTGACTCTGTACGAGCAAAGAAGGGGTCAGGAGCAGTTTGTTTTTCCTGCTGAGCAACTGACAATCATCACTGGCTCATATCCCGTTACTGCTAAGCTACCTCAAAGAGAAGTAGTAATGAGACAAAGAATATCCTCTAAGAAAGCTGGAGTGCAGGTCGTCAAAGCTGGTGTTAGGTTTAATAATTAGAGTTTTGAAGACAAATTGGTCAACATGAACACAAACGAGTCTAACCCCCAATAACTTCTATTGGGTCATCAACTGCAATAATTCCTCAGTAGACATCTTGCCACTGAGCTCAGTGCCTTCGAGTAGGCTATCAGCCAAATCGCGCTTGTGGCGATGCAAATCGACAATCTTTTCTTCAATAGTCCCCTTAGTTACTACGCGATAAATAGTCACCGGACGTTGCTGACCAATACGGTGAGCGCGATCGCTTGCTTGATCCTCTACCGCAGGATTCCACCAAGGATCCATATGAATAACATAATCGGCAGCAGTAAGATTAAGTCCAGTTCCCCCAGCCTTGAGAGAGATCAAAAATACATCTCCAGAACCAGCTTGAAAC
>JBFRWL010000301.1:0-4517 GCA_051439565.1 Prochloraceae cyanobacterium | reverse complement strand
GTATTTGCTCTTACTAGGGGCGATCGCGCTGACTGTGGTCATGGTGATGCAGGTAGTGGGTCTGATTTTGGTAATTGCTTTGCTGACCATACCTGCTGCGCTTGCGGAGCAATTTGTTAAAGATATGAAACAAATGATGTTTTTGTCTAGTATCTTGGGGACTATTTTCACTACCACCGGATTGTGGCTGTGTTATTTTTTCAATCTTACCTCTGGTGCTACTATTATCCTCGTTGCTGGTGTTGTCTATCTGATGAGTTTGGCAATTAAGGCTTACCAAAGACAGAGAAAAATTTAACCGCCTACGGCGGAATACAGGAGGCAGAGGCGCGATAGGTTAAGTTATTGGTAATAATCAAGGGCTTGTACAAGAGAATTGATGTGTAGCAGTATTTTTTGAAATTGGTATGCTCCAGAAAAGCGATCGCATCCTTGTCAAGTCTTGCTTACTTCGTCCCCCTTTGGATACGCGACAATTGAAAATTTTTCTATTCTTCATTTTGAATTTTGAATTACCCAAAATAGTCAAGTCAATCTATCAATCGCTTTTTCTACAAGTTCGAGAACAACGACTGTCTCGATTAACCCTACTGCTTTGACTCGCCGATCCAGAAGAATTGGAAGTAGGACACTGACAATTCCAGAAGTTATCGTAGCGCAGAAGCTGTTTGTCAACTTTACTGGAAGCCAGCTTTAAAAGAGATTTTGCTTCTAAATCAGGTCGTGCTGGCACTAGGTTGATATCCCGCGTAAACGTAAGCCGCATTTGGTCTAGAATCGAATTGCGCTCTTCAGCAAGGCGTCGAGCTTGTATTGTCGATTGTCTCGCGCGTACGAGCGTACCTAAAATTCCTCCAATGATACTGTAAGTACTTGTACCACGGTGAACTCTTGTAAAAACATCTCCAACTCCATCAAAAACAATAAAACTGCTCAGGGTGTTTTGTCGGGAACGCAACAATTGCAGATTTTGACTACGCTGAACGAGGAATTCATAATTTTGGTTGTAGTTATTTACGTAGGTAATAGCGTTTGCTTTGAGTGACTGAAGGCGAGGTGGTGTAGAATCGTATTTATCGAGCAATTGGGCAAGTTGTTGATAGTAGCTGTAAGCGCGATTATAGTCTTCAGCTTGGAGAGCTAGAAAGCCAAGTGTATTGATAATGTAGGGATTGTCGGGATACATAACCATAGCCCGTTGGCTAATGGTTCGCAGAGTTGTTATATCTTGATAGCTTTGGGGCTGAACAGAAAGTGCATTACCGAAAGGACAATTATTCAGGCTCAACCTGGTATCTCGATTAAGTGCAGGTGGCTGGGTACAGTACGTCCCAATTAAATAGTTGTTGTAGGTAATTGCCGACTTTCTTGTTTTTGACAAAGAAAATACTTTGTCCCACAGACCCTTTTGGGTATAGAGGTAACTTCTAAGTTCGTCTGTGAAACGATTGTCGGGCATACCGGAGGTTTCGAGAAGATTTTGACCCTTTTGGATATCCCCACTTGCGATCAAGGCAACTGCTCGATAAAAATTATTCACAGCCTTGGTGAGAGGAAAACGCGACTGAGTTTCTTTCAACCACGTCAAAGCTTTATCTGGAAGTTCATAGTCAATTAAAACTTGAGCAAACTTGTAGTAAGTTTCTGGAGAAGGTTGTCTGCGAGCTGCTATGTAAGCTTTTAGGTAGTCTGAAGGTAAGTCAGAAACCGGACTGCCTTGAAGATCTCCTGGAGACTTACTTCCCCACAAGTCTCTAGCTTCCGCTAAGCTAATATCTTCTGGCTTTTGCTGAGTAGGAGTATTTGCTGGTTCCGGTTGTCGTTGGCGACGGGATTGTTCGATTTCTCGCTGACGACGCGCTTGTTGGGCACGAGCTTGTTCGATTTCTCGCTGACGACGCGCTTGTTGGGCGCGAGCTTGTTCGATTTCTCGCTGGCGGCGAGCTTGTTGGGCGCGAGCTTGTTCGATTTCTCGTTGGCGGCGAGCTTGTTGGGCGCGGGCTTGTTCGAGCTGTCGCTGGCGGCGAGCTTCTTCAGCTTGCTGAGTAGCAAGAAGCTTAGCTTCTTCTTCCCGCCTAGCTAAACCAGAGCCAGTATCCAATGTTACTCGCGCCCCAGCTTTGAGGGGTACTTGTACTCCTGGAGCTTCTCGAACCTTAACAACTGCAGAATTTTCCTTTACGCTAACTACTTCAATGTTGGCACCGATGAATCTGGCATTGGGATTGTCGAGGCTGGTTAATTCAATTTTGCCTCGATCGTATTTGCCGACACCGTCTTTTTTGCCTAGGTTAATAGTGGCTTGTTTGCGTTGAGAATTATAATTTTCAATAATACCGATAATTATCTCGGCTCTGACTAACAATCCAGGAGTAAAGACAGCCGAAGCAGTTAGGAAAAATAAGACTGCCTTAAGAGATAAACTTTTCCAATTGCTTAAGGAATTATTGTTCTTAAGAAATAATGATCGACGTGACTGATGAGAAATTGAATTGGTCATCACAGTTGCTTAGTTAACAGGTAAATGAATCAAAGAATTTTATCTTGTTTCTAATTGACGAAAATTAGCCAAAAATGTGCCAGCTACTGAATCATCTCTGTGAAATTAAAGTGTTTTTTCTTAACTACTTCAGTAAAGTTATAATAAACTTTATTTTAGACAATGACAGCTACTTCCTCTGCACCTAAGGGTGTGGGCAAGTATACGCTTTTTAACGATCATAATTGAAGATTTTGTGATTTTATTATAAACTTATATAAGCTTAACCTATACTTTTTTAAAGTTGATATAGTTCCCTACATTAGAAGGTAAATCTGCTGGCTAAGATATAAGGCATGAACCAAGCTTTATCTCCCCTAACAAGAATAGCTGACTATCAAATAGAACAGCTGATTGGGCAAGGTAGTTTTGCTCGAGTTTATGCAGCTAAAAACACCCTTGACATTCGCCAACCTAAAAGAGCGCTGTTAGAGTTAATAGTCCAGGGAGATAGCGGAGAAAAGAAGTTGAGGCAACGTACATTCCAACGCACTGCCGCAATACTCGAAAAGCTAAACCACCCGACTATCCCCAAAGCTTATTGCCTGTTTGAAAACGATGGCAAACTCTATTTAGTCCAGGAATTTATCGACGGGAGCAATTACTCTGAGTACTTAGATGGCAAAAACCCCCCCTTGAGTATTGCTGAGATTGAGAGGGTTTTTGAGGAAGTTCTAGAGGGTTTAGCCGAGTTGCATCGTGCTAAAATCGTGCATCGAGATATTAAGCCAAGCAATCTCATGCGCCGGAATACTGACAACTCAACGGTAATTGTCGATTTTGGTTCGGCTTGCGATCTCAGCTCCCTTGATGCGCTAGAAACGACTATCGGCAATAGCGATCGAAAGCTAGGCTATACTCAAATTTATACTCCTGGCTATGCTCACCCCGAACAGCGAGATGGCTTGTTTCCAGCTACTTTCGCTTGGGATCTATATGCCCTAGCCAAAACCATTGTAGCTTTACGCTTGGGAACTAATCCGCCCTGGAATCAGTCTTGGTCAGTAGAAAATTTAGGTTTTTCTCAAAAGATAGAGGAATTGCTGAAGGAAATGTTGAAAACGGAAGGGTGTCAGCTAATCGATGCCTGTGACGCTCTCAAGTTTCACTCAGAACCAATTGCATTGAGTACAACTTCAGTTTCTTCCTTACCTGCTCAAAGATCGGTAAAGCGGGGAAGCAGCAATAAAGGCTGGTATCTGCTTGGTGGTGGGTTAACTGCGCTAGCCGCAGTGGTAGCTGGGGTTTATTTTGTCTTGTTGCCTAAATATATTAATTTATCTCAAGATAAACAGGAGCCTCAAGTTCCCCAGTGTCCGAATTATGTCAAAAGCGACCTAGATTTACCAGTACCCGATCGCGGCTTTGCAGCTAGGTTCTATTATCCAGAAACATCCCTTGCTGGAGACTCCACCCTAGAAATCTGGCGAGATGGCAAGCTGCTGGCAAAAGCAAAAGATGATATCAAGGGCTTTATTTGGGTTAAATCTCTGACTAATGGCAGCAACTTTCCCCCAGGAAAATACCAAATGCGACTGCAAGTTCCAGAAAGTGTCCCCTATGAGAAAGAGGCTACTTTAGATCCGGAGTTCCCATTTTATTATCTGGGAAATGCAGCAGCTTTAGAAGTCGCCTGTGCAATAAAGGCAGAACCCCAGAAATCTCAGTAGTAATTTAGAGGCAAAGTACCGTGGATAGAGACGAGTTTGAAACCCTAGGCCAACAAAGAAAGCAACGTTTAGTTAGTGGGTCTCCCAAACAGCTATATAAAGCTAATCCGGCTAAACAGAGGCAAGATAGCCTCATTAGCGAAGAAAATCTCGATACAGTTCCGCAAAAATCAAAGAATTGGTTTATTCCTGGAATTTTAGCGGCTGGATTGATAGCAGTTACTTCTGCTATAGTCGGGGTGCAAAATAATGAATAAAACGTATCTACCACCACTGCTTCTACCTCTCCTAATGTTGCTGAGCCAACC
>JBFRWL010000300.1:0-10331 GCA_051439565.1 Prochloraceae cyanobacterium | reverse complement strand
GATGCTAATTATGTTATTGACATTCACAGCTCTAGCAATCAAGGCATAGACTATCTCTACTGTTTTAATAGTCGAGAGGATAGTGCTAAATATTTTCTGCTCGATCGGGGAATCTTAATGACTGAATATGACGGTGATGCTTTTGACGAAGCATTCATGAAACCTTGGCTAGCTCTAGAAAGAAAATTAGCACAATTAGGAAAAGAAATTAAATTCGACATTGAATCCTGGACAATGGAACTGGGTTCGGGAATGCAAATGAAACCAGAATCGGTAAAAAAAGGCTTTCTGGGGATTAAAAACTATCTAGTAGCTAAGGGCATACTAAATCTAGGAGATTATTCCCTTGCTGAGAGGGAAATTAAATTAGTTAAAAAACATAAGATTACAAAATACTACGCTACTACTGGAGGAATGATTCAAGCTAGAGTACCCTTGGGAAGTATAGTAACCTCAGGAGATAAGCTTTATCAAATACTGAGCTTTAACAAAACAGGAGAATTACCAAGCGTAACTGATATTTGTGCCGAGAAAGATGGTTTAGTTTTTGACTTGTCAACTAACCAAGCTGTTAATCAAGGAGAATACGTACTAGCAATGATGAACGATGAATGATGATACAAACAACCAAGAAGTAGCAACCAACAACGCGATTATTCCCGTTGCACCAGAAGGCTTTAGATCGGGTTTTGTGGGAATTTTAGGGCGACCCAATGTAGGAAAGTCAACCTTAATGAATCAACTGGTAGGGCAAAAAATAGCCATTACTTCACCAGTAGCGCAAACAACCCGCAATCGGCTACGAGGTATACTGACAACAGATGAAGCTCAGTTAATCTTTGTCGATACTCCAGGAATTCACAAACCACACCACGAACTGGGTAAAGTTTTAGTTAAAAATGCCCTCAATGCAATTGAATTGACGGACGTGGTGTTGTTGGTCGCAGACAGTTCAATGGAAGCAGGAGGAGGTGATCGCTATATAGTCGAACTTCTCAAACGCAGTCCAACACCAGTCATTTTAGGACTGAACAAATCTGACCTGCAACCTTCAGAGTATCAACATCTCGATCGCACTTATGCCCAAATAGCTGCAGCTAATAACTGGTCAATGGTTAAGTTTTCTGCCCTGAACAAAGTTGGACTAGAAACATTGCTCAAGTTATTGATAGAACATCTCGAACCAGGCCCTTACTATTATCCTCCCGACTTGGTTACAGATCAGCCAGAACGCTTTATCATGGGGGAACTGATTCGAGAGCAAATTTTACTGTTAACTCGTCAGGAAATTCCTCACTCTGTTGCCATTATGATTGAAAAGGTAGAAGAAACCGCTAAACTAACTCGCGTGTTTGCTGCCATCAATGTAGAGCGTAACTCGCAAAAAGCAATATTAATAGGCAAACAAGGTAATATGCTCAGAGAAATAGGCACTAGAGCCCGCCAGCAAATCCAAAAATTAATTGCTGGGGAGGTATATTTACAGTTATTCATTCGAGTACAGCCTAAGTGGAGACAATCTCGGATTCACTTAGCACAATTAGGTTACAGTCTAGAAACCTAGATTAATTATCTCTGACCAAAAAAACGTAGACAATATCATAAAGAAATCGACAATTATATTAATAAAAGTGGCACCGCCGCTCTATACCGCTCGCTATCTATTTCGGGGAACTGGGGTATGTCAGAAGAACAACTTTATCAAAGCAACAACTCTACTCAAGAAAGTCAAGAAATAGAACAAAACTTTCATAGAGATGTACTGCAACAGCTCTGGGAAATGGTCAAAATCTTGAAGCAAGAAGATGGCTCAGAATACCGCAGCCAATTGCAATCCTATTGTCATAACCTATTAAATATGGGCAAACAGGCGAATTTGCCCCCATCCTGGTTCGAATTGCTAGGAACAGCCGATCGAGCTCTCGCCGAGCCATCAAATACCTATCGGACCGCAGGAAAACTAATTATTAAAGAAATCAAGCAAGCAGCAGATCTAGTTTTGGAAGGTCGCACTCAGGAAATACGAGTTAGCGAGAAACTACAACAGCTAGCTCCCGTTTACAGCTCTACCTCAGTTGCTTCTGGGTTAAATATACAACCAGACTCCAGCTACGAGCACAATGAAATTAACTTAACAGAAGATCCTTGGGATGAAAATCAAAATGGTTTAGGGCTATTAGACGACTTCCCAGAAAAAGATCAGCATGAGGGCACACAAACAGCAGAAGATGTCTTTAGTTTATTTGAGGAAGAGAACGAAGAAGCACCTCAAGAGATTTCTGCCAACTTAGATTTAGATCGAGATCTTTTCGAGATACTAGACCAATCAGGCTCAGAAGAAGAAACTCCCACGGTCTTAGAACCTACCGCGTTGTTTGACTTAGAAGAGGAAGCCGACCTCACCCAATTAGACCCCACTACTCTATTGGATTTAGAAGTAACTGAGGGAGAAATTGCCGAACTAGATCAGCTCGAAGAAATTTCCAACTCATCCCTAGACCTGAGCGAGCTGAATGAGTTAGAAGATCTGCTAGATATTGACAGCACAGAAAAACCATCCTCTGTTCAAGAGATGGGAACAGAGCCAGAAAACTTATTTGCCCAACAAACTACTCCACTTAACACATACGAGCAGTTTGAAGAATTAGATGCCTTATTAGAAAGCTCCCCCGCTCTAGTTGCTGGAGAAATTAATGTCAGCTCCTACTGGGAAGAGCTAGAGAAGACGATCGAGTCCCCAGCCACAATCCCCCCCAGCGTTGTCCAAGAGCCAATACAGGTCAACCAAGCTGCAAATATTCAAGAATCAGAAGCTGCTAGCTTAGATCGTGACTTGCAAGACCTAATAAAAGGTATGCTCCCGCCGGACACTGGGATAAAATCTTCAAGCCCAGCGTCTAAACCAGCAGGAAAAGTCGCCAAGCTTCAACAGACAATGCGAGTACCAGTTAAACAACTCGATGATGTTAATAACCTGATTGGGGAATTAGTAGTTAAGCGCAACAGTCTCGAACAAGATCAAGAACGCCTGCACAGATTTTTAGATAACTTGCTTAACCAAGTTCAGAGCCTCAGCGATGTTGGGGGCAGAATGCAGGAGTTATACGAGCGATCACTACTAGAAGGAGCCCTAATGGCTAGCCGTGGCGACAATAGATCCTCCTCCTCCTTTAAATCAAACGATCGCTCCTCATCAGAACCACGCAACCGAGAAGACGACGATCTCGACGCTTTGGAGTTGGATCGATTCACGGATTTCCATTTGCTCTCCCAGGAAATGATTGAGCTAATCGTGCGAGTGCGGGAATCTGCCTCCGATATTCAATTCTTGGTAGACGAAACCGAACAAGTATCGCGAACTCTGCGACAAGTGACTACTCAGTTGCAAGAAGGCATGACCAAATGTCGCATGGTTCCTTTCTCTCAAACCGCCGATCGGTTGCCCAGAGCCATACGAGACATCTCCTTTAAATTAAACAAACAAGCTAAGTTAGAAGTTGACGGGAAAGAAGTATTGATTGACAAGATGATTCTTGATAGTCTCTACGATCCAATGACTCACCTGGTTAATAATGCGATGACTCACGGGGTTGAAACTCCAGAAGAACGGCAAAAGCTAGGCAAGTCTCCCCAAGGTCAAATTCAAGTTAAAGCCTTCTTCCAAGGAAACCAAACGGTGATTTCTGTCTCCGATGATGGAGCAGGCATTAACCCAGAGAAAGTGAAAACTAAAGCAGTTCAAAAGGGACTAATTGAGCAACACGAAGCCAAAAAACTCTCGAAGCAAGAAGTGTACGATCTTCTCTTTCACCCTGGTTTTAGCACCAGAGAGCAAGTTGATGACTTGGCTGGTCGAGGCGTAGGCATGGATGTAGTTCGCAACAAAATCAACCACATTCGAGGAACGATTAGCATTGATTCCAATATTGGGAAGGGAACCACTTTCACCATTCGCCTGCCTCAAACGCTTAGTATTTGTAAAGCACTCTTGTGCATCAATAATCACGCCCAGATTGCCTTCCCCATTGACGGCGTGGAAGATACCCAAGAATTTAGTCCCAGTGATATTGAAAAAAATGCTGAAGGTAAAGACTGCGTTCGCTGGCGCGACGATCTTTTGCCTTTCCAACCTCTTAGCGACCTGCTAGCTTACACTCGTCCTTTTAGTCGCAGTTCAGTTTACGGCGGCAAACCAAATGACGATAATATGTCGATCGTCGTGCTGCGCGGTGCTGGAAAAATTTTAGCCGTTCAAGTAGATCGGGTTGAAGGAGAACAAGAAATTGTAATTAAGCAAATCCAAGGACCAGTTCCCAAACCTCCCGGTGTGGCTGGAGCTACCGTACTAGGGGACGGTCGGATTATGCCCATTGCTGATGTTCTCGAACTTATTGAAATCTCTCAAGGCATAAGAACAAATCGTCCGGATCTCAGAGATACGATGATTCCAAAACCAGTACCAACAGTTGCTCCTAAAACAGAGCCAATGGTGCTGATTGTTGATGACTCAATTACAGTCAGGGAACTACTCTCCCTCAGCTTTAGTAAAGTAGGTTATCGAGTCGAACAAGCCCGCGACGGTCAAGAAGCCTGGGAAAAACTTAGGTCTGGACTGCCCTGCGACCTGATATTCTGCGATATAGAAATGCCGAGGATGAACGGCTTAGAGTTATTATCGAACCTACAAAAAGACGAAGATCTAGCTCAGATTCCAGTTGCTATGCTCACCTCTCGGGGTGCAGAAAAGCACCAGCAACTGGCAGCTAAGTTGGGAGCGAGCGGCTACTTTGTCAAGCCATATACTGAAAAAGACTTACTGGATGCAGCTCAACGCATGGTTAAGGGCGAGATCTTACTTGGCAATAGCAGCAGAGCAGCAAAAGCTACCCAAGCAGAACCGAACAGAGGAGAACCTACTCCAGCAGCCCCAGCACAGAAGGTAACCTCAGGAGTAAAAAACAGGTTAGAGCAAAGAGTGCTGATCGTTGATGACTCAGTAATAGTGCGCGAAATGGTCTCGATGACTTTCAGCAAAGCCGGCTATCAAGTCGAACAAGCCCGTGACGGTCAAGAAGCTTGGGAAAAACTTAGGTCTGGACTGCCCTGTGACTTGATCGTCTGCGATATCGAAATGCCGAGAATGAACGGCTTGGAATTCTT
Organism: Prochloraceae cyanobacterium; assembly: GCA_051439565.1. GTDB lineage: Bacteria > Cyanobacteriota > Cyanobacteriia > Cyanobacteriales > JBFRWL01 > JBFRWL01. The sequence continues at coordinate 5,171 of JBFRWL010000300.1, read as the reverse complement.
ATCTCACGTTCAGGAAGACGAAAATCTCGCTGAAATTCCAGTCGCTATGCTTACTTCTCGGGGCGCGCAAAAAATGAAAAAAATAGCTGCTCAGCGAGGCGCAAAAGCATACTTCGTCAAACCTTATGTTGAAGAAACCTTACTGGATTCAGCTAGGCGGTTGCTCGATGGCGAAATGCTGCTGGAAAATGCCGCTGATGACGAATAGTCATTTGTTAGAGCAGAGATCGCGAGATTATTAGGGAATGACACTAAGATAAGAGTTTTTGGTGGTGAAAGCATGGCAGCTTTGAGGTAAGGGGGAAAAATTTACCCCTGCACCCATCGCCATATTTTTTCCACGATCGCAGTGAGTGAGAATGTAGGAGTAAGTAGGTTTTGAATCCAATAAATCTAATCAATAGAAGCCTGATTAACTGCAGTTTCGGTATAGTAGCTCTAGGTTGGTGTTTAGTAGGACCAGACGCAACAGCAGTCCCTAAAGCACAAGCCAAATAAATAGAGCTAAAAGTAGGTATTGTCCAAAGATTTGGCGAAGAATCTAGCGATCGCTTAACTTTTAGCAGTAGCAAAGGCGATCTACTCTCTCTCAGCTTTTTAGGGGATAATGGCAAGCTCCAAACCCTACGAACTAAAAGCGTAACCTTAGAAATAGCCATGCAACCTCTGCCAACTCCGGTGGTAGAAGAACGATTGGTACTTAGCGATCGCGCTACCTTTGAAACAGCAGAGGACAGTGCCAAGCAGTGGCAAGCACTGGGGATTCCAGTTGAGGTGACTCAGCCAGGACGCTGGCAAGTCTGGGCGAAAAGAGATGTTTACAATAGCCCCCTGTTGCGCCGTTGGCTGCTACAAAGCCTGAACAATAAAGGCCATACTCAGCCCTATCTGGAAACGCAAGTTCTGCAGGAGCAACCAGAAGTTTACTTTATCTCCAATGGCGATCGCTATCAAGTCAAACAATTAGCAATTACTGCTTCTTTGAACCGTATCTGGGTAAGTAGCGGAGCGAAAAATTCTCGACCTCTGCTCTACGGAGGTAGCTTAAAAGTTCAGCCCAATGCCTACGGTAACTTTACTCTAGTCAATAAAGTTCCTCTAGAAACCTATTTGCGCGGTGTCGTGCCTTATGAAATTGGTTCTCAGGCTCCTTTTGTGGCTATACAATCCCAAACTATTATCGCGCGAACCTATGCGTTGCGCAATTTGCGCCGCTTTCAGGCTGATAACTATCAACTGTGCGCCAGTATCCACTGTCAAGTTTATAAAGGTTTAAGTGGGGCAACTGCTCGCACTGACAAGGCGATCGACGCGACTAAAAGTCTAGTCCTGACTTACCAAAATGAACTGGTAGATGCCCTCTATTACTCTACCAGTGGCGGCATTACTGCGCCTTTTAGCGATAGTTGGAATGGTACGCAGCGCTCTTATCTGAAAGCAATAATTGATGCGCCCGGCCAAGTTTGGGATTTATCCCAAAATTCTTTAGCAGACGAGCAAACTTTTCGCCGTTTTATTGGCTTGAAGGATGGATTTAACGAAACGGGAATTAGAATATTCCGCTGGAGCAAAAAAAGAACTATCGAACAACTAAGTGAAACTTTACAGGAACATTTGCAGGAAACTAAACATCCTTCGGCTGATTTTACCAGCATTAAGGGGATGAAGATTGCCTCGCGCTCCTCTTCAGGACGAATTCTTACCCTAATTGTGGAAACGGATAAAGGGATAGTTGAATTACACAAAACTGAAATCCGCAGCGCCCTTAGACCCCTGCGCAGTACTCTTTTTTATCTCGAACCTATCTACGATAGTCAGGCAAGATTACAAGGATACAAATTTATCGGCGGGGGCTTCGGGCATGGAGTAGGTTTGAGCCAATATGGCTCCTATAATCTAGCTAAACTCGGTTGGTCAGCAGCACAAATATTGCAATTTTATTATCCGGGTACTACCATTCAAGCGATTGATGATTCAATTGTTTTTTGGCAAGAATCTAATTAGTAATTGGGACTGGGGACTGGGAATTTCCTAATGCCTAATCCCCGATCTTTAATAGTTTTCTTAAAATAATGTAAAGAAAGCATGAATTTTTTTGAGGTTATCGCTAAGGTAGTTACAGAAACTTAATAATAATAAAACAAAGATTACTTTTTAAAAAAGATATTGAAACTATTTGTAGTTGATAAGAAATTTTTATCAATAAAGCTCTTTCCTGCCTTCTAGTAAAGATTTAAGGTAGACTGACAAAAAACAAAACTCCTAGGCGATAAAAATGGAATTGCCAGAATTGGTTGCCTCAACAGCAATTAATTTGACCCATGGCGAAGACGAATCAATTCATATCCCAGGTCAAATTCAAGCTCACGGGTTAGTTTTAGTTTTGCAAGCGGATACGCTCGAGATTGTGCAGGCGAGCGAGAATGCGGGTCAATTTTTGGGGATTGCCCCAGAGTCTTTAATTGGTCAAAATTTGAGCTACTTGTTTGAACAAGAACGGGTCACGGCGATCAGCGATCGCCTCAAGCAAGAAAATCTCCAAGAATTCAACCCCTTTGCACTTCAATTAAAAACAGACAATCATTCTCCTACTTCTGGAGAGGGAAAAATAGCTTCAGAATTTCAAGGGAGCATTCATCGCTCCCAAGGAATAGTAATTTTAGAGCTAGAACCAAGTAGAGCTAGCGGCAACTATCAAGCGCTACAATTCTATCGCCTTCTTAACAATGCCATTACCAACATCAGGGGAGAAGCAACTACACCGACTCTGTGTGAAAAATTCGTCAAAGAGATTGGCAAAATTACTCAATTCGAGCGGGTAATGGTGTATCGGTTTGAACCGGACAACAGTGGAGTAGTCATCGCCGAACAGACCCAGCTTCATTTACCCAGCTATCTAGGACTGCACTATCCAGCCTCAGACGTAGATCCTACATCCAGAGAATTTTACCTCAAAAATCGGCTGCGGATTATTCCTGATATCAATTACCAACCGGTTAACCTATTTCCCCCCAACAATCCCCTCACTAATGCTCCTCTCGATCTGAGTGATTCAGTACTTAGGAGCGTATCGCCCTGTCACGTAAAATACATGCAAAATATGGGCGTTACTGCCAGTATGGTTATTGCTTTGATCGAAGAGGAAAAGCTATGGGGTTTAGTTGTCTGTCACAATTACTCTCCTAAATACGTCGATTACGAGACTCGCAAAGTCTGCGAATTGCTAGGGCAATTTATGTCCCTGGAGTTATTTCGCCAGCAAGAAAAAGAGTCGCAAAGCTGCCGCGAAAAGGTTAAAGGGATTCAGGAACAACTCAGACAAGATCTATCGAAGGAAACCAATCGCATTGAAGATGTCCTCAAGCGCAATCAGTTTAGTTTACTAGATTTAGTACAAGCTCAAGGAGCAGCGATCTCCCTAGGAGGACAACTTAACCGGATCGGTCAAACCCCTTCCCGTTCGCAAACTCAAGCTTTGATTGCTTGGTTACAAAAACACCACCGACAGGAATGTTTTTATACCGATTCCCTAGCAGAACACTATCGGGAAGCAAGAAGTTTTAAAGACAAAGCTAGTGGCATTTTGGCGATTTCCATTTTTCTCAACTCCACCTCCTATCACCTAATTTGGTTTAGACCAGAGCAAATTCATACCGTTAATTGGGCGGGAAATCCCCGCGACTCAGTCTCGTTAGATGCCGATGGGATTGCACGACTATCCCCACGCAGTTCCTTTGAATTGTGGAAAGAACAGGTGCGAGAAAAATCATTTTCCTGGCAAGCAGTAGAGATTGAGGCAGCACGAGAACTGAGAACGAGTCTCTTGCTAGCTGCCCTAGAATTTTCTCAAACAGCCCTCAAACAGTCGGCAGAAAAAGCCCAGGTTGCCAATCGTGCTAAGAGTCAATTCCTCGCCAAGATGAGCCACGAGTTGCGCACTCCTCTCAATGCCATTTTAGGATTCACTCAGATTATGAGTCGTTTCAACGAATTATCGGCAACTCAAAAAGAGCATGTAGAAATTATCAACCGCAGTGGCGAACATTTGTTAGGACTGATCAATGACGTACTAGACATAGCAAAAATTGAGGCAGGTAAGTTAACTCTCAAGGAAAATTGCTTTGATTTGCATCGTCTAGTTTGCTCGATCGAAGAAATGTTACAACTTAAAGCCTCGCAAAAGGGATTAGAGTTGATTGTCGAGAAAGACTCCCAAGTACCTCAGTATGTCTGTGGCGATGAGGGTAAATTACGACAAATAATTATTAATCTGGTAAGCAATGCGATCAAGTTTACCTCCGTTGGTAGCGTCATCCTGCGAGTATTCTGTCCCATACCCCCCTCTAGCATAACTACAGACAAAATAGGGATTCAGTTTGAAGTTCAAGATACGGGTCCTGGTATTACGGCTGAAGATTTAGAAGCGATCTTTGAGCCATTTCAACAGACCGAAGTTGGTCGAACTGCTCAGGAGGGAACGGGTTTAGGTCTTTCTATTAGCCGTCAATTCGCTCGCTTAATGGGAGGTGACATCACCGTCACCAGCGAACTAGGGAAAAATACAACCTTTACCGTCCGCGTGCAATTGGCTTTGGCAGAGGAAATAGCTTTACTTCCCGATCGCGACTACAAGCGCGTTATTGGTTTAGAAGCAGGACAGCCTGAGTATCGTATTTTGATTGTCGAAGACGTACCGGAAAATCAACAGCTGATGCTTAAGTTGTTAGAGTCGGTTGGGTTAAAAGCGCGCGTGGCTGCCAATGGTTTAGAGGCGATCGCCCTGTTTTCGGAATGGGAACCCCATTGTATCTGGATGGACATACGCATGCCAGTGATGGACGGATACGAGGCAACTAAAAGAATTAGAGCTACTCCCAAAGGCAAGAAAACTGTGATTATTGCTCTGACTGCCTCAGTATTCGATCGAGAGCTACTTTTGGTTAAAGATATCGGCTGCGATGACTATGTCAGCAAACCCTTCCAGGAACACGAAATTTTTGACAAAATGACTAAATATTTGGGATTGCGATATATCTATGAAGACAAAAAAGAAACCCTTTTAGCTCCTGAGAAAATTTCTTCAACTACCAACTTATCTACTAACGAACAACTAAAATCTTACCTGGAGCAAATGCCTCCAGACTGGGTGGAGGGAATGTATAGAGCAGTAC
>JBFRWL010000299.1:0-6447 GCA_051439565.1 Prochloraceae cyanobacterium | reverse complement strand
ATGTGTATAAGAGACAGAAACAGTACCTTAGCTTTCTTTGAGAAGATAATTTCAGCCCTTCTTCAAAGTTTTCTAATAAATTTCTAAGAGACAGATCGATCTTTTTTAGGCAAATCTGTTGATCTTTTCTACTGTATCGTCTGATAAAATGTGGGTCACTCACTAAAAATTTATGATAAATATTTAGGGCTAATTCTTCCACAAACAATTTATCGGCTAGGTTCTTTTTTTTTGAGTAGAGAGCTTCAGATAAATTCATTCAAATCTTCCTCCGATAATTTAAAGTCACTTTCCTTAATGGAAAAATAACAAGCTGCCGGAAGTTCAGGATGATATTCATCGGCAGTTTATCTGCATTGATTAAAAGTAATATAGCTTAGCGAAGAGTAACAAAGGTTTTTCTCATAACTTCAACCATTATAAATATAATTATCTTGAATTTTTTCAGTTTTTTTATTTTTCTTTAACTTCAATAAAAATTGAAATTAATTGGACTAAATTTTTCAATCTTATTGATTTTTCAGACATTAAAAGACTTCAATTTCAATCAGAAGTTCCATCCAATAAAGACATTCATCGGTTTCTTGTAATACCAATTTTATTTAATATGTCTACACTTCAGTTAAGTAAGGGAACAGGGAACGGGCAACAGGCAACAGATTATCCAGAATTGATGTGTAGCAGTATTTTTTGAAATTGGTATATGGAAATCGTAAGTCTTCACCAGCTAATTCACGAATCAAAATCGATTTACTAATATTTGATCTCGCGATTCTTAATTTACTATTGCAAATTTGATATCTTTAGATAAATTAGTTTTTCTTGATCGAATGTTCTCAGAACGCGCTATACTCCAGTCGAACTAACTGAGAGTAGCAAGCAATGGTAGCGGTAGCAATTTTAGCAGCTGGGCGCGGAACCCGCATGAAATCTAACCTACCCAAGGTTTTACACTCTTTAGCAGGGCGATCGCTGGTCGAACGTGCTCTCGAGAGTTGTCAGTTAATCAATCTGACCAGAGTTTTAGTTATTGTTGGCTATCAAGCAGAACTCGTTAAACAAAACCTACAAAACTATCAAGGGTTAGAATTCGTCGAACAGACCGAACAATTAGGAACTGGTCATGCTATCCAGCAACTTTTGCCCCATTTACAAGGATTTAGTGGGGATTTGATAGTTCTCAATGGGGATGTTCCTCTCTTACGACCAGAAACCCTGCAACAGCTATTAGAGACTCACCAAACAGGTCAGAACGCAGCTACGCTTCTTACTGCTCATTTACCTAATCCTCAAGGGTATGGAAGAGTTTTCTGCGACGGCAATAATCTGGTCAAGCAAATTGTTGAAGATCGAGATTGCACCGCCGCGCAAAAGCAAAATCAGCGGATCAATGCTGGAGTATACTGCTTCAATTGGTCTAAATTGGCGCAAGTGCTGCCCAAACTGAGTGCAGATAACGATCAGCAAGAATATTATCTTACTGATGTAGTTCGAGATCTCGAACCAGTAATGGCAACTGATGTAGAAGATTATTTAGAAATTACTGGTATTAACGATCGCAAGCAGTTAGCAACCGCTTATCAAATTTTACAGACGCGGATCAAGGATGCTTGGATGGCTGCAGGCGTTACCATGATCGATCCAGACAGTATTACTATCGACGATACGGTGCAGTTAGAACCTGACGCGATCATCGAACCCCAAACTCACTTGCGTGGAAATACAACGATCGGCGCTGGTAGTCGCATTGGACCTGGTAGCTTAATTGAGAATAGTCAAATTGGCAAGAACGTAACAGTACTGTATTCAGTAGTCAGTGACGCTCAAGTAGAATCTGGGGTCAGAATTGGTCCTTACGCACATTTGCGCGGTAATGTCAAGCTAGGAGAGTCTTGTCGGATTGGTAATTTTGTGGAGTTGAAAAAGACTGTAGTAGGAAATAATACTAATATTGCTCATCTGGCTTATTTGGGGGATGCTACTTTGGGCGATCGGGTTAATATTGGTGCGGGAACTATCACCGCTAACTACGACGGTATCAACAAGCATCCCAGCGCGATCGGTAGCGGTACTAAAACTGGTGCTAATAGCGTCCTAGTTGCCCCCGTTACTTTAGGAGAAGACGTGACGGTTGCTGCTGGTTCGGTAGTTACAAAAGATGTTCCCGACGAGGCTTTAGTAATTGCCCGGGTGCGCCAGGTAGTCAAAAAGGGTTGGCGACTCAAGAGTAAAAGTTAATAACATTTTGATTTCAGGGTAGCTACAGATGATGATGAGGGGAAGAGGTGGAGTGTGGGAAGTGTGGGGAGTTTGGGGAGAAACAAACACCTAAGACCTGTTGCTTATTTTTATCAGTCAATTCTGGCATCAAATGTTACGACTATATCTGAGCTTTGGCTAAAAAAATAATAAAATTTTAGCCAAGGACTTGCAGGAATTTTTCATGACTAAAGCAGTAGAATTAAATATTTGTTTAGATAGTCAAACAGTCTACTTGTTTCAACAGCTATGCACTCAAGAAAATTCCAGCATTGCTAGTGCCATCTACGAGTATATGCTCAAATGCATTGAAGCTCAACGGCTGCTCGCACGAGAAGATTCTTCTCAGACTAACCTCTCTCTGGAACAAATAATTGACCAACGCATAGCTGTTGCTTTACAAAAACAAACAACCCAAAGTGTAAGTCTCAATCCTCAGCAGAGCCAAAACAATAGTGACGAATTTATAGCAGCAAACATTAACCAACAACCTAGTCACAACCCAGAAGATAGCGATCAAAGCATAGCTGCTGCTGTAGAACAACAAACAACCCAGAGCGTAATTCTCAATCCTCAGCAGAGCCAAAACAATAGTGACGAATTTATAGCAGCAAACATTAACCAAGAATCTAGTCAGAACCCACAAGATAATGATCGAAGCATAGCTGCTGCTGTAGAACAACAAACAACCCAGAGCGTAATTCTCAATCCTCAGCAAAGCCAAAACAATAGTGACAAATTTATAGCAGCAAAAATTAACCAACAACCTAGTCACAACCCACAAGATAATGATCGAACTCTTGAGGATAAGTCTCCATTAGTTCTAGTGGTGGAAGATTCTCGGACTTGGCGTGAAATGCTCTGTCTGGCTTTAACTAAAGGAGGTTATCGAGTAGAAGCGGCTATTGACGGACAAGAAGCTTGGGAAAAACTACGTTCTGGTTTGAGTTGCGATTTGATTTTCTGCGATCTGGAAATGCCCCGACTCAATGGCTTAGATTTGTTATCTCGCATCAAACAATACTCTAATTTTTCCTCTATTCCCATCGCCATTCTCACTTTTGCTACTGATGAAGAATATCAACAAAGAGCAAAACAATTGGGAGCTAATGCTTACTTAATTAAGCCCTACACCGAACAAAATTTACTCAAAATCACAAAACAATTACTCCAGGGTAAAACCTTAATCTCTTCTAATGCTACTTCTGTTCCTCAAAAACTATCTCACCTCAAACAACCACGAACATCCTCTACTTCTGTTGAGAAGGCGTCGCTATCGCAACTACCAGCCTCAGCTAAAGTTGTTTCCCTACCAAGGGTGATGATTATCGATGATTCAGTTGTCATTCGTCAAATGGTTGCAATGAGTTTGAGTAAAGTAGGCTACCTTGTCGAACAAGCCCGCGACGGGATGGAAGCTATGGAAAGGCTCAAATCGGGATTACCTTGTCATCTGATTATTTGCGACATTGAAATGCCTCGCATCAACGGTTTAGAATTTTTGTCCTTAATTCAAAAACAACCTCATTTAGCTTCCATTCCAGTGGCGATGCTTACTTCTCAAGCTGGTCAAAAAATCAAACAAATAGCGATACAGCGCGGTGCTAAAGCCTATTTCGTTAAACCTTATGTTGAAAAAAATTTAATCAATGCTGCTCAACGACTCATCAATGGCGAAGTGCTGCTAGAAAATCTCGATCGTAGTTAACACAACTTAAGTATTCCACATTACACTTAGTTACAAAATCGCTCCCGTCATTGTTTTTAGGGGGAAAATAAAAGTAAAGAGAGATGAAGGCGATCGCGCAGAATTTGACTTGTTGCTTTGCTCAGATACTCAGCATCTCAAATTATCTTACTGGCGCGTACTCATGTTATCTATATGGGGACTAGGTGGAGCCTAGCACCTCTCCTATAGAGCTATTAAAGGAGAGAGACAATGATGCACGCTTTTGTTTATCCTGATGGTCTAATTTATCTAATTGTTAAAGTCTGCATTCTAATAATGGTATTGCTGGTATGGTTTGCCGCTAGCTCGTCTCCAGCGGTGTGACCGACGTTTTTATAGGAACCTTCGCTTCCTAATCGAACTGTGTTGACCAAACGGCAACTAGAGTGGGGGATAGAAAATTTTAAGCTTTATTCCAAGGTGGCGGAGAACACAATTACCTATGGTAAAGATAAGGTTATTAAATCTATATTCTGGGGTTAAGTATGAATCATTCAGTAGTAGCAGTTATTGATGGAACCAGAGCGCGCTTTTTTACCCTAGAACCAGCACAGTTACCTGAATACCAATCAGGACCAAATTTAATTGAACGAGAATGTCTCTCCAATCAAACCAAGGAACTTCACGGTAAGGAACTGTGGGCAAATACCAAAACTGGACGAAATCGGGGTTCAGGTTCTCAAGGACACAACTATGACGATCGCCGTCAAAATCACGTCGTCGAATTTGAGCGCAGCTTTGCCAAAGAGGTTGTTACTGAAATTGTCCAATTGGCTCAAACCTATCAATCTCGGCAAGTTATCCTAGTTGCTGAACCTCAGATCTTAGGACTAGCACGAGAAGCTTTAACTCCCTTACTAGCAAAAAATATTAAGATTCAAGAGTTAGCCAAGGATTTGTGCAAACTTAAGCCTCTAGAAATTCACGAATACTTGGCGCGGAAGAACATTTTGCCAGCAAGGAAAGTGGTTTTAGGTTAAATATTCTGGCGCGATCGCCTTTGGCTTCGCTGCACTAAGAGCAATCTTCCCGATTAAGATTGCCAAATTGCTCGACCAGTTTCGGGTTCAAAGAGATGAATTTTATCGATCGCCATTGACAGCCAAATTGATTCGCCAGCCTGCACGACAAGTTCTGGGGTTATTCTCGCTTGCAAACAGGAATCGGGACTCTCCCGCAAGCTGACGGAAATGTAAGTATCGTTACCTAAAGCTTCCACTAAGTCTACTTGCACAGGCAAATTTTCAGGAGCTGGAGAACTGATGCTAAGATGTTCGGGTCGAATGCCCAGTAATATTGATCGCCCGCGATAAGGTTCGAGAAATTTTGCCCACGTCTGGGGTAAAGTAAGGCTAAATACAGAATGATTAATTAATAAGGGCTTTTTTACCTGAACTTCGATAAAATTCATCGGCGGAGAACCGATAAATTCGGCGACAAAGCGGTTTGCCGGTCGATTGTAGATTTCTAGCGGCGGAGCAATTTGCTGAATTTGACCTCGATCCATAACCGCAATACGATCGCCCATAGTCATCGCTTCAGTGCGATCGTGGGTGACATAGATTGTTGTCGTTCCCAGTTGACGTTGTAGTTTAACAATTTGAGTGCGGGTTTCGGTTCGCAGTTGAGCATCTAGGTTAGAAAGAGGTTCGTCCATCAAAAATGCCTGGGGATTGCGAGCAATTGCCCTTCCTAAAGCTACTCTTTGCTTTTGCCCTCCAGAAAGCTGTTTGGGAAATCTATCGAGTAAGGTATCAATTTGTAACAATTTGCTAACTTCCCCCACTCGCCTAGCGATAAATTTCTCTTTTGATGACAGATAGCGCCACCCTAAAGGAAGCGATCGCGTCATTCCCACTAGTAAATTTTCTATCCAACTAGGAGTAGAGGAGCTAATATTTTTTTCCATCTCCCCCTTTCCCCATCTACCTATCTCCATGCGCCGCAGTCCAAAGGCGATATTGTCATAGACTCTCAGATGAGGATAAAGGGCATAATTCTGAAATACCATCGCTAGATCTCGTTCTTTCGGTAGCAGATTATTCACCAGGCGATCGCCTATCCAGATATTGCCACCTGTCAATTCTTCCAAGCCAGCAATTACCCGCAAAAGGGTACTCTTACCACAACCAGAAGGACCAACCAGTACCATCAATTCTCCATCTTCCACTGTCAGATTAATAGAGCGCAAAACGTTAATTTTGCTTAATTTAGATCGATCTCGCTTGACTTTTTGCTCGCTAGATGAAGTCAAAGTAGGTATCCCCAGGGTTTCCACCTTTAATGCTTCAGTGCTTTCCTTACTGCTGCTGGGAAAGCTTTTATAAACTTTTTCTAAAACAACTTTTGCCACACTCGCCAAAATGCTTAATTTTGTTTCAAATCTTAGCTTATTGGTTATTGTTTTCTCCAAACAAGTGGTCGAGAATACGGCGATTTTCTGTTTGAATGCCACGCAT
>JBFRWL010000298.1:0-6032 GCA_051439565.1 Prochloraceae cyanobacterium | reverse complement strand
TGCTTGAGAAAATGGCGCTTGTTCACAGTCGAGACAATCTACCACTAACTGCCAACGCCGATCCATTCATTGTTAGAGCTTCGATGGCTTCGGCATCTGAAGCGAAGGTATAAGCAAGTAAATTACGCTTAAGGCTAGTTGTGCTGGTGGCACAGGAGGATGCCCTGTGACAGCTTCGGCGTACATCGTCGATAGTTCTTCTTGAAACTCCTCGTCAAACAATAAGTGACGAATTTCTCGTAAAAAGGTAAATAGTTTCGCTCTTTTGATGAGTTTGACCGAGAGGGGTGCTGGGGTTTCCCCAGCATACCCAATCGAGGTGTTGACGATTTTTGCTTCTTTCTGTGACCAGTCAATGGGCGGATTCCAAGATTCTGGTCGCATTTGCTTCTTTTCTTCTGTTAATCTTGGTTATCTTACCGCTCATTTTTACCAACACCAAACTCTCTACGAGGATACTCTCATGAGAAAGCATTAATCGAGAACTTATTTGAGTCTAATTATCAGGAGCTTCAAATTGCTCAACAGTACATCAGTCCTGCTTTTTGAATACTGAATCGGTGTTCTAGCGATCGCGCCATAGAAATACGATTGAAATATATCGCAGAGTAGTATGATGTCCCAACTCAAAATTAAGACAATTATCTATAGCGCAAACGTTTACAGCAACAAAAACGTAATCAATTAAAACAAGAAATAGAAGAAGTACGCCAAGAATATGGGGAGGGAAAAGTTATATTTGGTTCAGTCGAAGATTTTATGAATGAACTAGAAGAAGAATGAAAATAGCTTGGACTCCTAAATCTCTTCGTGCTTTTAAACGCCTAATTCGTAAAAATCCACAGCTAAGTCCTTTAATTGCAAAAACACTCAAGCAACTTGAAGATAATCACTTTCATCCTAGCTTGCGAACTCATAAATTAACAGGAGATTTATCCGATACTTGGTCTTGTTCCATCGACTATCAATATCGTATTTTATTTGAATTTATCAAAGATCCTCAAACAGAAGAAAATACTATTTTATTGCTGAATATTGGCTCTCATGATGAAGTTTACTAAAACTAAAGTTCAGCAGTAGTCACCACATCAAAGTCTAGATCGCGCAAAGCTAGTACAAAAGAATTTCTCCTGGCATCCTCATCAATATACCAACGAATTTTATTAACCACAAAGCGATTAAAAAGAGTCATGTGTTAGTCTCCCGTCATGCAAGAGAAGAAGCAGAAGCAGATAGTTTACTAATTGATGAAATTTGCTTTTCTGTAATGCAAGGAGAAATTATCGAAGATTATGCAGACGATGATCAAGACAAATAGTATCGTTATCAGCGGAGCTGGCACTAACGCGATCGCTTTTGGTGGAGAAAGAGTCTGATAATCTACAATTCACTAATCTTTAATAGCGCAGTCAAAAAGCAGTAGACTTTCTTTTTGCTTGATAATCAGGACAGCTATCCCCACTGTATCCATAGGGATGAACGGCACATACCAGCTCAACACCTCCATAAATTTGACCGTGATGATGTTTACAGATTCGACAATCTGGTAAAATTTCAGTCATGTATGCTACTTCATACATCTCATCTTCTTCTCGTTGCAACTTACTCATTTCTTTTCTTAATAGATATATTTATTCAGTATTTAACTCTTTATTTAACTCTTTCAGGAAGGTTTCAACCAGGAAGAGAAAAAGCCTGCAAATTCCCGTCTTGGGAAATGATTAAGGTTATGGATAATAACATTGCTCAAAAACAAGTAATAATGAGTGTTATAGGGATTTCAAGAAGATGAGCTTGAAATTGCTTAGCAGCTTGTTGGGAAAACTCCATTAATTTACGATTTTTTAGTTGCAATTTTCTAGTAGCGTGTTATACTTACTCTTGCTTAATAGATAGCTAGAACCAAATGTCTAGCATCCAATTATTCGGGGCGTAGCGCAGCTTGGTAGCGCACTACTTTGGGGTAGTAGGGGTAGTGGGTTCAAATCCCGCCGCTCCGATTTTATACATTCAATAATTGAGTGTCTTTATTGTGACTTTAACCATAACTTTGCCGCAATGGCAAGCTTATGCTTGAAAGTGATTTCCAGAAATATTATTGCCAGGTGGAATATCATTACCAACGTGAGTTCGACAAGATTGTATCAATATAAAACGCGATCAGGCGAAGCCTGGCACTTCGTGGTCTCGCAAAGCAAGGCGCTACGCGATCGCGAAGACAAAAATTAAGCACAGCAGAGCAACCGCGCTTGACTGCAATGAGTAATTATCAATCGATTAGTAATCTGAACCACTCCGCTAAAAAATATCTGTCCCGTTGGTTGCAATCTTTGACCTGGAGCGCGATCGCACTTACCGCGACGATTATCCCCGTAAAAGCGCAAACCTTATATTTTCTCTATCCTCCGATCAAAGAACCCCTCAGAGTCGAGTCCCTGGATTTATTTGCCCAAGAAGGAACGGTGAACAAAAATCTAGGCTTTTTTCTGAATATAGCTAGAACTAGCGAGGAAGGAAAAATTAAATTTCGTGAAGCTTTAAATAAAACAGCGCCAGTCGAGCCGCTGATGATATCTCGCTTTTTCAACAGTAACATCGGAGAAGCAATACTGGAGCAAACTGGGAAACATATTCAAGTTGATGGGGGCAGAAATGGCAAATATGCGCTCCGTGGAGCCTTGGTGACAGCAGCTTTTGATGAGGAAGGTTTGAGCCTGATCAATTTTTTCCGTAAGTTACCAACTAGTATTCAGTTCGACCTCAAAGAGATTTTTAAAACTGCCCATACTACTAAAATGGTGGTCAAGGCGACTAGAGTATTTAGCGAAGAGGAAATTCCCCAACTCGCCGCCAGCGAAGCCGCAAAAGCTGAGTCGGTTAATTTTGCTAATCTGCCCGATTTACGTCAAAAGGGCAATTTTGGGGTGAAAAAACAACGGTGGGAGCTTACCGATCGAAGTCGCGATCGCAGTTTTTACGTCGATGTCTATCAACCAATGCGATCGCAAAATGAGTCAACTCCAGTAATCGTAATGTCCCACGGCTTAGGTTCTAAACCAGAAGATTTTTCTGGAGTAGCAGAACATCTATCCTCCTACGGTTATCTTATTGTGATCCCGCAACATATTGGCAGCGACACGCAACAGCAGCAAGCCTTTCTCCAGGGATTATCAAGAGAAATTTTCCTCACTGATGAATTTATCAACCGCCCTCGGGATATTAGTTATGTCATCGATGAACTAGAACGGCGCAATAATCGAGAATTTGGCGGTAAGCTGCTCCTAGATCAGGTAGGGCTTTTTGGTCATTCCTTTGGCGGCTATACTGCGCTGGCGGTTGCAGGAGCAACTATTGATTTTGACCATCTCGAACAGGAATGTGCCCTGGACATAGGAAGAATCAACACCTCCTTACTTCTACAATGTCAAGCATTAGATTTAGAGCGTCAAGACTATAATTTTCGAGATGATCGCGTTGCCGCAGTTGTTGGACATAATCCCGTTAATAGAAGTATCTTTGGTCCTGAAGGATTGAGTCAGATTAAAATTCCTGTTCTGTTGGGGGCAGGTAGTTATGATCCAGCTACCCCCTTTGTTTTTGAACAATTAGGTTCTTTCACCTGGCTCACTACTCCTAATAAATATCTGATGCTCTTGGAAGGGCAGGCTCATGTCGATGTTTCTGCCCTTGATGGCGGCATGAGCGAGGTAATTGAATCGGTTGAAGAACTGACTCTTCCAGAACCCCAATTACTAGAAGAATATGGCCATGCTACTTTAGTCGCTTTTGCACAGGTATATGTCGCCAGTAATGAGGATTATCTGCCTTATTTGAAATCTTCCTATTTGGACTATCTCAGTCAAGAGCAAAATTTTAAAGCCTATTTAATCAGTGAGGCTTCCTCGGATCAGTTAGCTGAAGCGATCGCAAAGCTTAAACTGGAAGAAGGTTTGAAGTAGTAAGACAACTTCAAGTAGGTTTGATTCATTAAAAATTTCTAGAGCACAATGAAAGTAAATCTTAAAGACGATATTTTGGCTATTTCCTATGAAGATCTACCTAAGTATAAAAAAGGTGGTTCCGTCGTAAGGAATAGCTTTTTTTGGGCTTTAAAGTCAATTGCTTGCTATAGTTCCAGAGGTCAAGATTGGGAATACGATCGCGATGTCTGGGTTGCCTTGGCCAGAATGTTGCTAGCATTTACCGAATCGGGATATTTAGGCGATCGCGAAACGACCCTAGAGTTTGATGAAAACACCCCAATTCCCGATGAATTACGTTCCATTTCTTCTTGGCTTTAGCCTATGTTCTGCCGACCCAACACAGCGATCTACGACTTCCTTCAAGATACAAGGGAGAAAGTTAAAATGGAATTGTAAAGCTTTAATTATGATTAATTTTCTCAATAGCTATATTTTCCTTCTCATATATGCAACTCTCCTTATTCAAGAAAAAACAGTCCTTTTCCCCCTGGATGCTCGCCATAATAACTGGGGGGTTAATTCTGATTAGCACAACCACTTATGTCCTCATCCAAAAATCTGCTTCACAAAATAACTTAGAAGAACTTACCGTACCGGTAATCAAAGAGAATCTCAAGGTCAAGATCTCAGCTAGTGGCAAAGTAGAACCGATTAAAAGTGTCAATGTAAGTCCTAAAAATCCAGGACGTTTAGTAGAGCTCATGGTGGAACAAGGGGACAAAGTAGTTGCCGGGCAAACTTTAGCCGTTATGGAAAATTTAGAAATTAAAGCTCGAACTGCCCAAGATCAAGCCCAATTACAACAAGCTCTGGCTAATTTACAACTAAACAAGGTAACAATTTCTGGAGATATTCGTCAGTCTAAGGCTCGATTAGCTCAAACCGAAGCCCGTCTAGCCCAAGCTATGGCAAGAATTCCCCGGGAAATATCCCAAACTCAAGCCCAACTACAAGCCGCAGAGTCAAAACTCAAACTTACTCAAGAGCGAATTAAACGCAATCAATATCTATTGGATAAAGGGGCAATTGCCCAGGATAGCTACGATGAAGCTGTCAATGAAAATCAAAATGCGATCGCAGTTATAGCTGAAGTTAAACAGCGTCTAGAACAGTTACGCACTACGAGAAACCCCGAAATTAGTCAATTGCAAGCAGAAGTCTCAGAAATGAAATTGGCTCTGGAGCAAAGAGAAAAAAGTTACCAAGACGAAATTAAGGCGTTACAAGCTCAGGTAGATCTAGCGCAAGCAACTCTAGAACAATCGGAAATTCAATATGATGACACGATCGTCAAAGCTCCTTTTGATGGCATTGTTACCCAGAGATATGCCGTCGAAGGCTCTTTTGTTACTCCTTCAACCTCAGCATCGAGTACCGCTTCGGCTTCGGCAACTTCTATTTTGGCTCTGGCTCAAGGATTAGAAATTATCGCCAAAGTACCAGAGGTTGATATCGGACAGCTCTATCAAGGGCAAAAAGTGGAAATTATCGCCGATGCTTACCCTGAAGATATTTTTACGGGAACAGTTAAGCGGATTGCTCCAGAGGCGATTGTTGAGGATAATGTGACTTCTTTTGAGGTGAGAATTTATTTGTTAACAGGTCAAGATAAATTACGTTCCAAGATGAATGTAGATGTGACCTTTTTGGGTCAAGAATTGAAGAATAGTCTCACTGTACCCACCGTCGCGATCGTGACTCAAGATGGAGCAACTGGTGTCATGCGCTTGAATGAAGAAAATAAACCAGAATTTGTGCCCGTAAAACTGGGACTAACTCTGCAAGATAAGACCCAAATAATCGAGGGCACCACTGCTGATGAGCGAGTTTTTATTGATCTACCAGAACGGTAAACAGCTCTTGGCAGAAATTTATCTTCAAGGGAAGAAACATAGAAAAGTGACTTCTCCCGACATTGATGCTTCGCATACAATGGGGGCTTCCCCAAGCCCCAAAGAGCGAAGAGAACTTCCTTCGTGGTACTTCAATTGTTCCCACTACGGCGGTTTAGCGTCAGGTACAAGTCCAGCCCGACGAGGTGTTAAGAGC
>JBFRWL010000297.1:0-2724 GCA_051439565.1 Prochloraceae cyanobacterium | reverse complement strand
CAAGTTGTTCGCGCAGTTCGGGTAGATCGATAACGGCGAGAACGTCGCCAACCTTGACGTAATCGCCAGGTTGAACCCGTATTTCCAGTACCTGTCCGCTAGAACCCCGAGCTTGAAATGAGATAATTGAACGTGGCTGGATCAAAATCGATTGCCCGACGACCCGGATAGGAATGCGCCCTGCCACACTCCACAATCCGGTCAAACCTGCTAAAACAAGCGTGGGCAAGAGTCGGTAAACTAAAGCTATTTTTTGGGGTGGAGGGGGTTGAAGTGGGGGAACGTCGATCGCCGGAGTAGTTCGATCGTTTTTGTCTGGTGCTTTTTGGGGATTTTGAGTCTGTAAGGGTTTCACGGTTCGGATAAAGTCTTAATAAAACTATAGTTAAAATCAAAGAATTCACATCATCTTTTTCTCACTGGGTTAGAAGGGTATTTAGCAAGCTTCAATTGATTTTTTCTTGCGATCGAGTGAGGTATTACGATCAGGTTATTATACTTTGGGGATATTTTTAGCCTTAGCTAAACAAAAATCAACTGTTCGATTTCTTTTTGTCTACAAATGACATGATGCAAGCAGTTTAGTAACCTCGTCGCTTTAGCGTGCAGAGTGTCAACTAGACTCTGAGGATCAATCCTAGGAGAAGTAAATAGTGAGAACCTCATTTGTTGAACTCTAGCCAAACCTTTTTGAAATCTGGTAAACAGTTTTGCTGTTCGAAATAATCGACCAAGTGATTGAATCTTTGATACTGGGTTCTTCTATTGGCTAACGACGCAGTGTTTTTTCTTACCTTTGATCTCCCTCTCTCCCACACTCCCCACACTCCCCACACTCCCCTCTCAACCATTTTTTAATTAATTTGACCCACCTGACCCACCTACTTATTACCGACAATCTGACCGTCTGCGGCGGAAGGCAGATGGTTAAACGCCGATCGCTTGCGGCGGATTATTTACTGTTAATTTTTCCAGGAACTCCTCAGTTAATTTGACAAATGCCTTCGACCCACCTGAATTAGGCATTGCTAGCACTACTGGCGTAAACATATCTACTGCTTTGGCAACATTAACGTCCATCGGAATCGAGTTTTGAAATAATTGATTAGCACTAAAATCTTGCTTAACTCGCTTCATTACCTGTCGATAATAACGTCCCATTAAACCACCACCAGAGAGGATAAACACTATTCCCAATAATTGGATATCCATCTTATCTGAGGCTGGATCGTTTTCTCTAAGCTTAGCAACTCTTCTTTCTAATAATTGAATCCCCACCAGAGATAAAGGTTCAGGTCTAGCTGGAAGTAAATAAAAATTACTAGCAGCAATGCCGCTACGAGTAAGAAGATTATAGTTAGGAGCGCAATCTATGATAATCAGATCGTATTGGCTGATTACTGGCTTGACAATTTCTCTAACTAATATTTTTTCAAAGTTATTCCAAACTTGTTCAAACCCAGATTCTTGTTGATTAATTGCCTGTTGATGCAAGAGTTCAGAAACGACATACTCATCGTAAAGTTCAATATCTCCTGGCAACAAATCCAAACCTGAAATATTGCAAACAGAAGGTAGAATAATCTCCTCTATTGTCAATTTTTTCTTAGGGTTAGGTCTAATAACTCTGTCGATTAAATAACTTAAGGTGCGCCTTCTTTTCCTGACTTTAGCAAACTCGTGAGGCGGCATTAAACTCAAAGTGGCACTAATCTGCGAATCTAGGTCAATAACGAGAACTTTTTTGCCGTGATTTTTAGCTAAACAAGTTGCTAGGTTAACGGTGAGGGTAGTTTTTCCCACACCACCTTTCATATTTACCGTGCTAATGACAAATCCCATTAAGCGAATCCTCTTAAAAAATCTAGCTCTTACCAAGCACTAGCCAATATAGTTTGCCAGAAGAGTTAGCCATTTTGACAAAATATCTGGCTTTCTTTATCATCGGCTGTTGCCTTTGAATCTGAGTTATTTCTCTTAATATCTCACTCAGCTAACTAGTATAGAGATAGCAGGAGCAGTATACAGTCTTGGCGATCGCATTAAAATGACTTTAACCGAACAAATTCTCTCTCAACAACCTGGTGACATACTCGGACGACTGAGGAGTGCAGACAAACTCTGGGAAGCTTTGCGACTAGATAAATCATCAGTCCCCCAAATTGTCAAGGATAGTAAGGAATCTTTAGAAATTGTAGACTGGGATGCAGTGATCAGTGGCGGTACTTTAGGAATCCTCATTGCTGCTAGCTTGCAACGGCGAGGATGGCGAGTTGCCTTAATTGAAAGAGGTATTTTGCGGGGTAGAGATCAGGAATGGAATATTTCTCGTCAAGAATTAGAGGTATTTTTAGAGTTAGGGCTGCTTTCGCCAGAAGAATTAGAAAAGGCGATCGCGACTGAATATAATCCCGCCAGGGTCAGTTTTTTAGAGGGTCGCGATATCTGGGTTAACGATGTCCTTAACATTGGCGTTGACCCCGTATTTTTATTAGATACTCTCAAAACAAAATTTCTGGAAGCTGGGGGTAAATTACTGGAAAATACTCCCTTTCAAGGCGCGATCGTTCATCCTGATGGAGTCTTAGTAACAGCAGGAGAATACCAATTAAAAACTCGCTTACTTATCGACGTCATGGGACACTTTTCTCCTATTGCCAAACAAGCAAGACAAGGAGAAAAACCTGAAGGTGTTTGTTTAGTTGTTGGTAGCTGTGCTAAAGG
>JBFRWL010000296.1:0-8535 GCA_051439565.1 Prochloraceae cyanobacterium | reverse complement strand
CCCAATTGCGCTCTGATTCTCTCAACAACGAAACCCTTTTGGCTTTAGACCGCGCCACACTGAGACAGCTATTTTATGAGTCGGGGTTTTCCGAAGAAGCCATTGAATGGTTGGGGGGGACTTATGGCTTGGAAACCTTTATGTTCACTTCAGCTCTTGAGCATATTCGTGAGGAGTATGATGGAGTTTGGACTAATGACTTTCACGAAATCATCGGGGGTACACAACGGTTACCTCTAACCATGTTAGACAGGCTCAAATCTAAGCCGCGAATGGGCTGCGAGGTTGTACGACTGGAACGAGATGCTCGGCATCAGAAGGCAGCAGCAGTATACCGCGAAAAAGGCCGACTCAAAAGAGAAGAAGGAGATTTTGTTCTTTGTACAATTCCCTTTCCGGTGTTAGCCCGACTGGATACGCCTTTTTCGGCAACTAAGAACACAGCGATCCGCAACCTTCATTACGATTCTTCTATTAAGGTATTTGCGGTTACCAAGCGCCGTTTTTGGGAAACTGACGATCGGATCTTTGGCGGTGGTAGCTTAAGCGATTTGCCCCTTACTACAACTTATTACCCTTCAGACAACGCGATCGCCAAAGAGCCAAGGGTTTCAGAAGGACCAGGTGTAATCTTGGCTTCATATACTTGGGGAGATTTTGCTCGCCGCCTGGGGAATCTCTCCCTCAGAGAGCGGCATAATGTTGTACAAAAGGCTCTAGGCAAGCTCCATCCACAGTTCAAGCAATTAGGAATGTTGCGGCGTATGGATAGTTGGAATTGGGACAGCTATAGGTGGAGTGGTGGTGCCTACGCTTTCTTTATGCCTGGTCAGCATTCAGCATTGCATCAGCATATCATTGCACCTGAAGGTCGTATCTTCTTCGCCGGGGAACACGCTTCACTCGACCATAGCTGGATTCAGGGGGCTATAGAATCATCACTGTGGGCAGTCAAGAAGATGCTGGTAACAGCACAGTCGGCCTAATGGTTTTTTGCTCCAAAATCGATCCGCCTAACGGCGGAAAAGGAAAAAAGGGAAAAGTGCAAAAGGGCAAAGGGTTAGAAAAGTCCTGCCACACCGCACGCCACCCGAAAACCGTAAGGGAGTTGCGGTCGCCGGGGAGAATTGTAGTAGCGGATCGCGGAACGGCAGTCAATAGGAAGGTCGAACCAAGAGCCACCCCGCAGTACTTGATATTGATTCTTATTATCATTACTGTTGTCTTCCCAAGCACTGCCATCAGTCGGCGCTCCTTGATAGTTTTTATGCCAAGCATCAGCACACCATTCCCAGACATTGCCATGCATATCATATAAACCAAAGGCATTGGGGGGTAAAACTGCCTACATCAGTTGTTTGTTCTCGGAACTCTCCTTTTGGCTCAGAGGCATAAGTTTTACTACCTGCATAGTTGGCTAGTTTACTGGTAATAGTTTCGCCAAAGTAAAAAGGAGTAGTAGTCTCAGCACGACAAGCATATTCCCACTCGGCTTCTGAGGGCAATCGATATTCTCTTCCTGTTTCTCTCGATAGCCTTTGGCAAAATTCCACTGCATCGTACCAGGAAACCTTTTCTAATCGAACCAGAGAAAACCGAGTTTGGTGTAAAGAAAGAGGTATTAGAATTATTGGCCATCCTTTGGGAAGACCGCCAGCAAATATTAGCAAAGAAACCAAGAAGCAAGAAAAAGTTGATGAGATAATTCGTAATTTAATGAGCAGAAAATTTGGAGAAGCTAAAAGAAGATATAGCCTCGCTCGTGTGATGGAAAAACTTCCTCAAACTTCTGAAACATCGATTGCTATTACTTTTTTAGTTATGAATCTGTCTTCTCTTTTGAGACAGATTTTTTGTCTTTTTTCTGCTTATTTCAAAAAACAAGACTTTTCCTCGCTCGTTAATTATGAAAAATTATATTTTGGCTGTTTAAAGATAATAAAAACCTATCCTTTATATTTGCTTGAAAAAACAATCGCTTTTGGTTGATTTTTTATTACTTTTTCAGCAAATCCTATTTAGCCCCCTAAATCTTCCCTATCAAACAGCGAAGCATCCGTTAATTCCCCCAGAATTGGGGGCTGGGGGGGCGAATACAGGAGCCAGGAGAGAAGAATTTAACTACAAGTTGAATCTCATAGCCAGTAAGGAGTTAGCTATTTATCCTTCTGACTCCTGACTACTACAACTCCAAAGAGTTTGGCTCTTTTTCGATCTACTGAAAGTGTTTTGCTTTATTCTTTACTTGTGTGTACACCGTAGACCCTCTGCCTTTTCTCACGCAACTTATGGTTTCTTTGGACATCAAGTGGATACGCGACCAATTTCCCGCCCTGAAACAAGAAATTGAGGGAAAACCTGTGATATTTTTTGACGGTCCTGGCGGGACTCAAGTGCCAATCAGGGTAATCGAAGCAATAAGCGAGTACCTCAAAACTTCCAATGCTAATTCTCACGGTGCTTTTGCTACCAGTAGACGAACCGATGCAATAATTGACAAGGCACGCGAGGCTGTAGCAAATTTTTTAGGATGCGATCGCGACGAGGTTGTTTTCGGTGCTAACATGACTGCCCTTACCTTTGCCTTCAGTCGAGCGATCGCACGGGAATTGCAACCAGGTGACGAGATCCTAGTGACGCGACTCGACCACGATGCCAACGTTGCTCCCTGGCTGGCTTTAGAGGAGAAAGGTGTTGTCATCAGAGTTGCAGATATCAACCTAGAAGACTGCACTCTAGACATGAAGGATCTAGAAGGGCACATTAATCCACGAACCCGGATAGTGGCAGTAGGGTACGCTTCTAACGCAGTAGGAAGCATTAATGACGTAGCAGCGATAGTCAAACTTGCCCGTAGTGTTGGTGCCTGGGTGTTTATTGATGCAGTTCACTATGCGCCTCATGGTCCCATTGATGTCCGCGCCCTTGACTGCGATTTTCTCGCCTGTTCCGCTTACAAATTCTTTGGACCCCACATCGGTATCTTATATGGTAAGGGCGAACACCTTGCCCGTCTGCGCCCTTACAAGGTGCGACCTGCTTCCGAAGCGGTTCCAGATCGCTGGGAAAGTGGAACCAAGAATCACGAAGGATTAGCAGGGTTAGTAGCGACGATCGAGTATTTAACTGAACTGGGTCGCCGAGTTTTGCCCTCAGCAGACAGCCGCCGCGCTGCTATCTTAGCAGCGATGCAAGCAACCCAACAATACGAACTAGAACTGTGTCAGGAGTTAGTTAGCGGAGTGCTGGAGATTCCTGGCTTAACTTTCTATGGCATTGCCGATCGCGATCGCCTTGCTAGGCGAACTCCTACCATAGCAGTAAGACTAGCCGGAAAAAGTCCCGATGTAGTGGCGCGAGAGTTGGGCGATCGGGGCATTTTTACCTGGAATGGTAATTTTTATGCCCTTAATCTTACCGAGAGATTAGGAGTTGAGTCACAAGGTGGCTTGCTGCGCATTGGACTAGCACACTACAACACCTCAGCAGAGATTAATCGTCTGTTGGTGGCTTTGCATCAGATTGCTGCTGGTTAGTATCTTCAGTTTCCTGGGCTTCTGGTTTAGTCGGCTCAATTGGTTTTGTTTGACTTGCAAGCGCTTCAATTTGGTCTTTGTACTCCGGTGCTAAGTCAGCAGCTTGGCTAAATAGGGGTTGAGCTTCTTCTTCTTTGCCTTGTTCTTGCAGGACTAGCGCTTTGGATAATACGGGACGCATATCTTTCTCGTCCGCCTCCATAGCGCGATCGTAAATGTTGATCGCTTCTTGGTAACGCTTTTGCTCGGCATAAACTTGAGCTAAAAGTAACTGTATTGAAGCAACATCTACAGCATCAGGCTGAGCTAAATTAGCTTCTTCAGCATTTTTTAAACTATCTTGCAGCAAAACAATAGCTTTTTCTGGCAATTCTTGATTTAAGAGTAAATTGACAATTCCCTGCAAAGCCAGAATATTGCCAGTATTGGTGGCTAAAATGGTGCGGTAAGCGGCTGCGGCTCCCTCATAATCGCCTAATTGTTGTTTTGCTTGTGCTAACAAGATTCCATAATCTGTCAGTTCGGGATTGAGCTTGACTAACTTTTCCAGAGGTTCGATCGTGTTTTGAAGATCCCCTTGTTTTAATCGCACTTTCACCAGTTCTCGCAGCGCAGTCTGATTATCTGGCTCTTTTTGCAAAACTAATTGATAGCCTTTAGCCTCTAATTCTAGTTGTTCTTGCTCTTCTTGTTGAGATGGAGTAGAAATTGGCGCCGAAGCTGTTTCCGTTTGAGACTGATTTTCTCGTATAAAACTGCTGACCAAAGGAATGATAGAAAATCCTAGCAATGCTACCACCATCAGCAATAAAACCAGGTATAACCAGAAACTACGTTTTCCTTGAGAGACTTTCACTATATTGAACTCCGATCGAGTTACTAAAATATATTACCCAAAGTTGGTCCAAGCAAAACTAATAGTCATTCTAGAGTCTATTCATTACCCATAAGTCTCAGAACTCTTGTATTGTGGGTAGTGTGGGCATAGTAAGATCTAACAGCGATGTTGGGAAGCCTACACTACACTCGAAGAGTTAGTGTAGGAGGATTCCACTTGATTAACGATTATCCCATTACCGCTTCGCGAGCCGCCGCCGCTTCTTCTGGATGTATTCCCAAGCGTGTAAGATTGAGGCGACCTTTGCTATCAAATCCTCGTACTTTAACTATTATTTCATCGCCAACAGCAACTTCATCTTCAACTTTACCCACTCGCCCTTCAGCTAGTTGGGAGATATGAACCATCCCTTCTTTACCAGGAAGCACTTCTACAAAAGCACCGATATCGATAATACGAGTGACGCGACCCACATAAACGTCCCCTTCATTTAGCTTGCGGGTCATGTTGTAGACGATCCTCTTAGCTTGCTCGGCTTTGTCGCCTTCAACCGCAGAAATGGTCACCGTACCGTCGTCATTGATATCGATTTTAGCTCCAGTTTGATCGGTAATACCTTTAATTGTTTTACCTCCTGGACCAATGACCATGCCGATTAATTCGGGATCGATTTTGAGGGTCAGCAGCCGTGGGGCATAGGCAGAGAGGCTAGAACGCGGCTTGTCGATCGCGCCGAGCATTTTCTCGAGGATATGCAGTCTTGCTGGTTTAGCTTGCTCGATCGCCTTGGCAACTATCTCCATAGACAGACCGGTGATTTTCATATCCATCTGCAAGGCGGTAATGCCGCTATCCGTACCAGCAACTTTGAAGTCCATATCTCCCAGGAAGTCTTCAATGCCCTGAATATCGGTGAGAATTCGTACTTCTTCTCCTTCTCTAATCAAGCCCATCGCCGCGCCACTGACAGGCTTACTAATCGGAACCCCTGCATCCATCAAACCCAGGGTAGAAGCGCAAACTGAACCCATTGAGGTAGAACCGTTAGAGGAGAGAACTTCCGAGACTACCCGTAACACATAGGGAAAAGTATCTTGTGAGGGCAATACTGGCAACAGAGAGCGTTCTGCTAAAGCTCCGTGACCGATTTCTCGTCGTCCGGGAGAACGCATGGGCTTAGTTTCTCCTACGGAAAAAGGTGGGAAATTATAGTGATGGATATAGCGCTTTTGTACCTCTGGATGTAAATCGTCGGCTAGGTCTTGAGCGTCTCCAGGAGTTCCCAAGGTAACAATGGATAAAACCTGGGTCAGTCCTCTTTGAAATATGGCGCTACCGTGAACTCGTCGGGGGAGAAGTTCAGTTTTACAGGAGATAGGTCGCACTTCCTCTAGTTTGCGACCGTCCACTCGAATTCCCTCTTCTATAATCTGGCGGCGCATCAGCTTCTTAGTGAGCTTTTTAAATAGATTATCGAGAGCCTTGCTATCCTCGGCGATCGCTACTTTGACGGGATCCTCTTCAGGCAATTCGTCGATCGCGCTCTTAATTTCTGTTTCTTTGATTGCGTCTAAAGCCTCGTCGCGGGCATTTTTATCCAGTTCGTATTGAGAAAGTACGTTTTTGATTCCAGCGCTGGCGCGATCGCTAATGAATTTTTCTAGGTTCTCATTTACCAGCGGCGGTTCCTCAATCACCGGTTCAATGCCTAAATCTTGCATTAACTCTTTTTGGGCAGCAATCAAGTCTCGGACTGCTTCGTAACCGAAATCAATTGCTTCGATAATATCCTGTTCTGGTAACTGGTTTGCCCCAGCTTCTACCATTACTACGCCTTCAGAAGTGCCCGCAACTACTAAATCTAGTTCGCCTTCTTCTACTTCCTTATAACTGGGATTAATGATAAAGTCATCTCCCACCAAACCAACCCGCACTGCTGCCATTGGCCCGTAGAAGGGAATTTTCGCCAATAGTACTGCTACCGAAGCCCCAGTTACCGCTAAAACATCTGGCGGTACTTCCTCATCCATTGATAAGGTGGTTGCTACGATTTGTATATCTTGTCTGAGCCATTGGGGAAATAAAGGACGCAGGGGGCGATCGATCAGCCGACCGATCAGGATTGCTTTTTCTGGCGGACGACCTTCCCGCCGCAAGAAACCACCAGGAATTCTACCTGCTGCGTATAATCTTTCTTCATAGTCTACTAGCAGCGGCAGAAAATCTATTCCTTCTTTAGCCTTGCCAGACCGAGTTGCTGTCACCAATACAGACGTCTCACCTGACTGGATTAATACGGAACCACTTGCTTGTGGAGCGAGTAAGCCAACTTTAAGTCTAATATCCCGTCCGTCAAAGGATATTGACTTGTCCAACTCTTGCATTCAGCAATTCTTCCTTGTTCATCACTTTTGTCTTTCATTGGCAATCCTAACATTTATATTCACGGGAAGACTCTTAGAAACTGTTTGTCAATAAAAGATTGAGGTGGAGAGAGGGAGAGAATTTGTTTGCAATCATAAATAAGTAGGTGGGCATAAATAAATATAAAACCAAAATGAGAAGTTAACTGTTTTTTGTTACCTTTGATCTTTGACCTCTCTCTCTCCCACACTTCCCACACTCCCCACACCCCTCTCTCAACCATTTTCTAATTAATTTGACAGAACTACTTAATCTTGGGTAAGACTGACAGATTGACAAATAAATGAACAGCAGACAAAACTTATTTTTGTGAAGATTTTTTAAGAAAAACTAACTCTTGCATAAAAGAGAAGGCTTAATTCCGAGTAATAATTAACAGCTCAAAATTGTATATTTTGCAGTTTGCTTTAGCTGTCTTGAACTTAGTCTTAACTAAGCTTCAATTCAAAGAAATTAAAGGTAGGTCAAAAATGGCTTTAGATCATCTCAATCTTACTAATTCTAAATCTCCTAAATTTACCAGTCAGGTTGAACCTCCAGTGGGTCAAAAAGTTATCCGCTGTCATTTTGTCCGACAATGGAACTGTTCTCAAGACAGTTATCCTCACTGCGTTGCTCAATGGGTTAGACAGTGCTATGAAGTACCAAGATAAGGGAAGTTATGGTTACTGAATTGAAGCAGTACAGACTGGTTAAGACTAGGTGTTAGGTCTTAGGTGTTAGGTATTAGGTGGTGCAATCTTAAGGAAAAAACTCACCTAATACCTTCTCATCGCCAAAATGTCCCAGCTTAAATTAATAGCTGAAATTCTGTTGCCAAACTATTAATATTCAGAAGTTAAATTAAACTCTTTCAGTGCGGGTAAAAAGTTCTTATTTTCATGAGAAGGGCGACTTAATTTAATTAAAGCAAAGCGTTGTAGGTTAGTTAAATTTGCCCACTGTTTCAGAGTAATTTTGACTCCAAATTCTGTTGCTTTTTCCCGAACATTAGTAGGGATAGTGCTAGCTTCTATCCAGGGGGGATGAGGGTCAATTGAGAGTTCTTTTGCTGGTATACCAGTTTTTTCTAATACCAGATTTTGTAAAAAATCGCGGTAAGCTTGGGTTTCTTCAACTTTCGTACATGGCATTTTTACTAAAGCTTGACGTTCTTGATGACTAAAATGATTCCAGTGAGATAGTTTGAGCTTAATTCCACAAGTATCTAGTTTCATCCGCACCTGCATAGGAATGCAGTGCAAAGAATTAACAAAATCTGCCTCGAATTGGAAAAAATCACCATTCATAACAAGTTCGTTTAATTTTCTTTAATGCCTAGAAAAGAGCGCCGCACCTCTGGATTGGCGAGCAATGCCGAAGCTGTTCCTTGATAAGAATTCTTACCTAATTCTAGGACATAACCTCGATCGCTTGCTTCGAGTCCTTGGCGAGCATTTTGCTCGATCATCAGTACCGTTAGTCCAATTTCCTGATTCAAACGCTTGATGTTCTCAAAAATCGTGCGCGTTATGCTGGGAGCTAAGCCTGCACTTGGTTCGTCCATCATAACCATCTTGGGCTCTAACATTAGCGATCGCCCGATTTCTAACATTCGCTGTTCGCCTCCAGACATTGTACCAGCTTGCTGCTCCTGTCTTTGGGCTAGTTGAGGAAATAAATCAAACACGTACTCAAGCCGTTGCTGGATGCGCTTGTTGTTTTTTTCTAAATACATACCTAGTTCTAGGTTTTCCC
>JBFRWL010000295.1:0-4156 GCA_051439565.1 Prochloraceae cyanobacterium | reverse complement strand
CAGCTCATCGGTATAGGTGGCCTCTTCACCTGGGATGATTCGCATAATCACCCAGGCAAACTGTTTGAGAAAAGGCAACAGACAGGTAATTCCCACGAAATTAAAGCTGGTATGAAAGGCACCGAGGGCAATCTCGGCATTGTCAATAAGAGCCCCCGGCAAAAACTGATTCCATAACCAGGTGTAGGGGGTGATCAGTTGTAAAGCCAGAAACGCCGTCCAGAAATTGTAAAACACGTGAGACAAGCTTGTACGACGAGCATTGAGGGAACCTCCGACGCTGGCAATAACAGCGGTTACCGTTGTGCCGATATCCATCCCAATGACTAATGCTGCTGCTTGGTTAAAGTTGACTGCTCCTGCATAGAGCGCTGCTAAGGTAGTAGCTACTCCGGCACTGGAAGACTGGGTAATGATGGTGCTCAGAATACCGATCGATACTAATTGTAAGCGACCAAACCAAGTATCTGGGGGTAGTTGAGCCGGAGTAATAAAGCTTTCCACTCCATCCATCGCTGTTTGCATAGTGGTAATGCCGACAAAAATCAGCCCAAATCCGGCGATCGCCATGCCCACTGTCCCAACTCGACCTCTAGAAAAGAGTTTGAGGCTAGTGCCCATAAAAATCAGCGGCAACATGACACTGCCCAGTTTGAGCTTGAATCCTAAAATGGCGACCAACCACCCCGTCATGGTCGTCCCAATATTAGCTCCCAGAATAATACCCAAGGCTGCCGAGAACGGAATTAATCCGGCGCTAACAAACCCCACCGTTGCTACTGTAGTTGCACTGGAAGACTGTAAAACTGCAGTAGCGATCGCCCCGGTCAATACCCCCGATATCGGAGTACGGGTAAATTGCATCAACGCACGACGCATTACACTTCCTGCTAGGGTTTTTAGGGCATCGGTCATGACAATCATCCCTAACAGAAATAGCCCTAAACCTCCCAGTACCTCGATGATGATCACAGATCGTAGTTTTCTAAGTTATCTTTTTTGTGGTAGAAGGAGTCACCAAAATATCCTTTCCCCGTAATTCAGACTACGATACTTAGGGTTTAGTGAAAAAGTTTTTTGGTGACGTTCAGAGGTCAGAAGTTAGAATAACCTATTGGGACGGAAATTTCATCGCTAATTCCATTTTTCGCAGGATCCCTCGCAGCATCGCTACTTCTGGGGAACTTAGACTAGCTCGATTATATATACGCCGAAGTTTTTTCATCCGCGCCGCTGCTGTATGAGGATAAAGATAGTCTATCTTTAATAATACGGCTTCTAAATGCTGATAGTAACCTTCTAAAATATCTAGGGAAGTGGGAGGGGGTAGAGCCAAATTATCCTCGCTTAAGCCTTGACTTTCTGGTCTGCAGGGAAAGTCGGAGGCTTCTACTCGCTGCTGGTAAGCTTGATATAGCTCGTAAGCACAAACCGCTACTGCTTGAGCTAAGTTGAGAGAAGGGTAATCTGGATCAGCACGGATAAAAACAAACCTTTGGGCATAATTTAATTCTAAATTACTCAATCCTCGCTCTTCCGGGCCGAAAATGATTGCAGATGTCATATTTTCTGCTAATAGCCAGGGTAAAGCAACTCGCGGAGATTCTAATTGAGTGGGTAGAGTACGAGTACGGGCTGTGGTGGCGATCGCTCGCTGACATCCCTGTAAAGCTTCAGGTAAACTGCCTACTTGCTGCACTCGTTCTAAAATATCTACTGCGTGTACTGCCATTAGCCGCGCCTGTTCGCTCCAAGGATCGCAGTGAGGGTTGACTAACACCAATTGATGCAGTCCCATATTTTTCATTATCCGCGCTACCGATCCTACATTAAGAGGGCCTGCTGGTTCTACCAGTACGACGCGCACTCTCGACAGTAAAGTTTGACTCATTTAATCAATAGGGTTGGCCTGAGAATTAGCTTGGCGTTCTAATTGTTCTATTTCAACGATATATAATTCCCCTAACTCTTGCTCTTCAATAGGAATACTTTTATATTTAACCTTACCTTTAATTGCTAGGCGATCGCCTCGATTGGGAAGGCTGCGATCGGTAAATACCCAAATACTGCCAGTATCATCTTGCAATTGATAAGCCCCGCTGTCCACGAAACGAACCCGTTTGCCTACCGTCCCTTGAAGATAAACTGTAGAATTTAAATTCTCTTCCTGTTTTAGCTGGCTGATTTCAGTTATATTTCTTCTATTGATAGCACTGGAAATAAAACTGAGATTAACTAGCTCACTACAGCCGAGTAATCCCCCTAGCACCAGGGATAAGATAGCGATGCGAAGACCCATAAAGCGTACAAGCATCATCTTTAAACTTGTTACAGACATATTGAGTATAGTAGCTCGTAGCAAGACACCACTGTTAACTTACCTCTGACCTCTGACCCCTGACCTCTGACCAACCTACTTAATATTTTGTCCAATGCCTTCTCAAATTGCCCAGATATTAGACGGTAAAGCACTAGCCAAAAAAATTCACGAAGAACTCAAACAGCGGGTACAAATTTTACAAGCAGAAAGAGGACGACCCCCAGGACTAGCAGTGGTAATGGTGGGAGATAACCCCGCTAGTGCTGCTTATGTTCGCAATAAGGAACGCGCCTGCGCTAAGGTGGGTATTGCCTCTTTTAATCGTTATTTTCCCGGCCAAACCTCTCAGCAACAACTAGAAGAAGTTATCGAAGAACTAAATCAAGATTCGCGAGTAGACGGGATTTTAGTGCAACTTCCCCTACCCGACCATTTAGATTCAGTTTCCTT
Organism: Prochloraceae cyanobacterium; assembly: GCA_051439565.1. Classification (GTDB taxonomy): domain Bacteria; phylum Cyanobacteriota; class Cyanobacteriia; order Cyanobacteriales; family JBFRWL01; genus JBFRWL01. The sequence goes on along the minus strand of JBFRWL010000295.1, from coordinate 1,386 downwards.
ATTACACCAAATTCGTCCCGATAAAGATGCTGACGGACTGCATCCTCTCAATTTAGGAAAATTATTGCGATCGGAACCAGGTCTGCGCAGCTGTACTCCAGCAGGTGTCATGCGCCTGCTACAAGAATATGACATTGAATTGCAGGGTAAACAAGTTGTCGTAGTCGGACGCAGTATCTTGGTCGGTAAACCTTTGGCGTTGATGCTACTGGCAAAGAATGCGACAGTAACAATTGCCCATTCTCGGACTCGTGACTTAGCTAGTGTTGCTCGCAACGCCGATATTTTAGTAGCAGCAGTGGGACGAACAAAACTAATTACTGCTGATATGGTGAAACCAGGAGCAATTGTAGTAGATGTAGGAATTAATCGCTTGAGCGATACCGAGGGGAATTCTCGCTTAGTAGGAGATGTGGATTTTGATGCTGTGGCTGAGATTGCCCAATATATTACTCCTGTTCCTGGTGGAGTTGGTCCGATGACGGTTGCTATGCTGTTACACAATACTGTCCTTAGCTATAGCCAAAACCTTCAAACTTCTTAAGCAAGATTTTGGTAGCGATCGCCACAGGATAAAAAAATAGGGCGTGGAAAGCGAACTAAATAGGGTTGGCTGCAAAACTTTTTTGGCGAGGTTCTCCAAGTCAGAGGTCAGAGTTTCTTGCACCTTATCAACTATACCTGAAGACTTATCGGCAAGCAGCCGCCAGTGGCTTCCTTGGGGGCCAAAGAAGCCCAAAACCGATTTGTTCTAGTCTTTCACAACTTCATTAAAGCGATCGCCGGACCAGAACATCCTTTAGTGCTGTTTTTGGACGACCTACAGTGGGCAGATGGCTCTTCCCTGGAACTGCTCGAAACCATGATGAACAGTTCGGAAATTAGTCATTTACTGTTGATTGGTGCCTATCGGGACAATGAAGTCGATGGCGCTCATCCCTTGATGTTGACAATTAATGAGCTGCTCAAAACTGGAACAAAGCTCAATCAAATTGATCTTTTACCTTTGCCACAATCGGCTCTCAAGCACTTGCTTGCAGATACTTTCAACTACAATAGCCAGAAAACTGAAACATTAGCAGAGTTAATAGAGGAAAGAACTGGCAGTAATCCTTTTTTTGTCAATGAATTTTTGCGCTCGCTTTATGCAAATAATTTATTATATTTTGACCATAGTGAGCTTAAGTGGCAATGGAATTTAGTAGATATTAATGCTCAGAAAGTTACAGAAAATATAGTTAATTTATTGATTGATAAAATCCAAAAATCCCCTTTGGATACCCAACAAGTATTAAAATTAGCAGCTTGCCTGGGGAATCAGTTTGAGATAAAAATTTTAGCCCTAATAGCTAAAAGAAACTGACAACAGGTCGCCATATCTTTACG
>JBFRWL010000294.1:0-7149 GCA_051439565.1 Prochloraceae cyanobacterium | reverse complement strand
CCACTACGCCACATCCGATTACGGCAACTTGGCTCATTTATTCAGCAGAACTGGGGATCAGATTCAACAAGCTATCAAAGTCTCTTAATGCTTGGTTATATTGCTGCACTGCTCCTTTGTAACTGCGGTTTTTGGCGGCTGCATCGAGTCTTTCAATGTCAGCAAATAAATCTTGAGCTATTTGTTTGGCTCTCTTTTGGTCTTGTGGCAAGAGAGTATCGGATAAATATCTCAGATCCCGCCGCAGAGATCCTAAAGGTCCGTGAATCAAATTATCGGTATCGATCCAATCTTCTTGGTCGATAAGGCTTTCTAGTCGCTTGATCTGCTCTCGTGCCTCTTTCACGGGTACTAAAAAGTTTTCAATCTGTTCGATTTGTTGGCTTGTGTAGGTAGGAGGTACCTTTGCAGTTCCAGGACTGCCGCAACTTACTAATAAAGTAGTCACCAGGACCAAAATCAAAGGGAGTATCGAGCGAATAATTGCCATGATGTTATTTTTGCGATTGACTAACTTAAAACTCAATAGAGATTTTCTCAAGAATTATCTTAATTACAAAGCTTGACGACGTAAAAAGTTAACAATTGCTTTACTAATTTCTTTGGACCAGTGTTCTTGAGGGTAGTGTTTGGCTTCTGCTAGTTTTACCAATTCTATATTTGACTTGTTCTTAGCTAGATTTTCTGCTGCCTCGGCAGAAAGCCAGGGATCTTGCATTCCCCAAATCATTAGAGTTTCTTTTTCCCAGCCGGGAAAGCCCGCTTCTAATTCTGCCATGGACTGAGACAACTGGAGATTTTTTATTGTCGTTTGCAGCGATCGTCCTGCTTGAGAACTCGTGAGGAAGGGTTGACGATGTACGTCTAGATCCTTATCAGCAATAACGAAACCACTACCTGTCTCTAAGGAACGATCTACTAAGAGGGGATATTGGGTTAACATTTCCCCCAGCAAAGGTATTCCCCACTGTTGCATTTGCCAGGGTAACTTAGCAGTGGTAGCAAGAGGAGTGTTAAGTATGATCGCGCGTTCGATCTGTTCGGGATGTCGCAAAGCATATTGCAATCCAACTGAACCGAGGAATCCCTGAATTATTAAAGAAAATTTCTCAATTTCTAAAGCGGCGATTAGTTTTGCTAAAGCATCGATATAAGCATTGGGAGTATAGGCAAAATCTCGACGGCTTGGTTTGTCAGAGAAGCCACAACCAATCCAATCCGGCGCGATCGCTCTAAAACCCTGTTGAGCCAACTCTGGCATGATGTGGCACCAAGTATAGCTGTGGGTAGGTAAACCGTGTAGCAGCATTACCGGCGGCTTGTCATTGGTTCCCTTAACTTCCCGATAAAACCACTGTAAATCTCCGACTTGAATTGATTGTTCAACTATTGACACTTTTTTTTGAAAGCTTAAGAAAGACTATCAAAAAATACAGCACAATTACCTACTCTGTCATAAAAGTTAGTTAAGCAGCTCTTTAACCGCAGTTAATCAGAGGAGATTGTGCGTGAACGCAGCAGAACAAGCTAGAGGCTTACGGTTTGCCACTAAAATTGCCGCGATGGTCAATTTGTTTAAGTCAGAGTTTCCCGATGCTAAAGCAGATCTCAAACCCTGGAGAAATGACCCTGAAACCCTCTCTCTAGTGGATCCAGATTCGATCGATATTGGCTTTCACTTTCCTGGCTGGAGTAGGCGGCTCAATTCCCGCAGCATCCTAGTCCAAATTCGTTTACACCAAGATCCCTTAGATGATTGCCAAAGACTGATTGGCCTAGAAATTGCTGGATTTAACCATCAAGGACAAGCTTGGCGACTCTCAACAGTAGAAAACTGGCAATTTGTGGGCAAGGATCAGCCTGCTGCTGAGTCAGGAGAAAAGCTCAAACGCTTCTGCCGTCAGATATTTGAGTTGTTTAATCCCTAGGGGTTCAAGTCGCTTCGCTCCAATTCAAAATAGGTCTTGCTTTTAGCCCAGGTCGTGGGAGAATGTCACTAGAAAAATAGCATGGCTGTAGTTATCGCTGGCGATCGCTCCGGTACTGGCAAAACAACAGTAACACTCGCCCTACTTTCATTTTTATCCAGCAAAGGTCAAAAAGTTCAATCTTTTAAGGTGGGTCCAGACTATATCGACCCGATGTTTCATAGTGCGATCGCAGGTAGTCCCTGTCGTAATTTAGACCCACTACTGACTTCTGAAACTTACGTTCAGTCATGTTTTGTCCGTCATTGCCAGGGAGCAGACTATGCTTTGGTAGAAGGGGTAATGGGATTATTTGATGGTATTTCCTCATTGACAAAGGATAAAGGGCAAATCACTGATTTTGCCAGCACAGCTCATATAGCTAGACTATTAAAGTTACCCGTACTATTAGTAATTGATTGTAGTCGTTTATCCGGTTCAGTAGCTGCGATCGCCCACGGTTATTGTTCCTTGGATCCAAGAGTCAAAATTGCAGGTGTAATTTTAAATAGAGTCGGCAGCGATCGTCACTTAGAATTACTCCAAAATGCCCTAGAACCATTGCAATTATCAATTTTAGGCGTTTTACACCGTCACCAGAATATTACTATCCCTGACAGGCATCTAGGCTTAATACCGACCGCAGAAATTAACCAGTTAGATAATATTTTTGACCGACTGGCACAATTAGCACGAGACTGCTTCAACTGGGAAAAATTACTCCCACTTTTAGAAATCAGTAGTCAAACCTCTTCTGTTTCACCCCCTCACCCTCTCACCCCCTCACCCCCTTACCCTCTCACCCCAATTGCCCTTGCTAGCGATCGCGCTTTTAATTTTTACTACCAAGATAATCTCGATATCTTAGAACAATTAGGGGCACAACTAATCCCCTGGAGTCCTCTTGAAGACGACAATTTACCAGCAGGCGTTCGAGGACTTTATTTCGGCGGTGGGTTTCCTGAAGTTTTCGCCCAACAGCTAGCTGAGAATAAATCTGCTCTAAATGCAGTGAGGACAGCGATTAAGGCGGGAATGCCTACCTATGCCGAGTGTGGGGGTTTAATGTACTTATGCCAGCAGTTAATTGATTTTGCCGATCGAGCTTGGCAAATGGTGGGAGTATTGCCTGCAACTGCCGCGATGGCTAAAAATTTAACCCTAGGATATCGTCAAGCAACTGCCCTAAACAATAGCTTATTATTTTCCAGCGGAGAGAAGATTTGGGGACATGAATTTCATCGTTCCCAGTTAACTACCAATTCTGACCAGCCACTATTTACTACTAGAGGAGTTCAATCTCGTGCTGCAGTATCTCGTGAGGGATGGCAGCTCGATCGACTTCATGCCTCCTACATTCACCTGCATTTTGGCGAATATTCCTTTTACCTCCAGCGCTTTCTCCAACATTGCGCTAGTTTCAACAGGTAGGTTTCTAAAAAAGTATGATATACTTAGTTTAAGCTCAAAATTCTTGAGAAAATACCGCCCAGGGAACAAAGGAGGTGATGCCCATGATAGATAGTAGTAGTACCATCATGGGTCCTCAGGTTGAAGTTAGCCGGCTGTGTGCCGGGGCTGTTCTCTAGCAGTCTACTCAAGCCTCTTCGGAGGTTCCTAGCAACTTATGTTGCTGAGATAGGTACTGTTTGGGTTCCTCCCGGCAGTCAGGTTTCAACCAGAAGACCCGCTAGACCGCTCTCGTACTAAGTGTTAAGCAATTTAGCTCCAACACTTACTATGAGAGCGGATAGTTTTTGGAAGAAATACTATAAACTACGAAGGTAAGTATAAGAGCAATCCTAAATTATTTGTGAACAAGTAACCGGAAGGAACGGTATAATTTTTGTTGCCTATCTTCACTAATCAAATAGTGCGACTAAAATAACCATGGCTCAGTTACTCAAAGAAGCAGAAATAAAAGAGCGCCTTACTCAGTTATCTGATTGGCAATTAGAGGAAAACACAATTAAGTGTACCCGTACATTCAAAGACTTTATCGAAGCAATTAACTTTATCAATAACTTAGTCCAACCAGCAGAATCAGCAGGACACCACCCCGATTTACAGATATCCTACAATAAAGTGACTATTAGCTTGACTACCCACGATGCGGGAGGCTTGACAGAAAAAGACTTTGAGATGGCAAAAACCATCTCTCAGTTAAGTTAGACCAGATTCTGTAGCTCAGAACGCTGATAAAGAAGCCTCGCATTCTCAGCTAAAATAGCTCTCCCTACTGATTCGGCTTCAACTGCTGTCAGATCTGAATCCCTCACTGCCATTTCTAGCATCTCCCCTAATACCTCGCGCCCCCATTTAGCTCCTAGATAATACAACTCTGGAATATTGTGAGCATCAGAAGAATACATCAACTTGGTTGTAGGAGCAAGCTCTAGTAACTGTTGCAGGCTCGATCGCATTCCCGCTACACTCAAAAAAGGTACTGCCAGACCAAAATCTAGATAAACTTGGGGATAGACAGAAGCTAAATATCCAGCCTCTCGGCTATAAGGGTAAGAAGCGTGTAACAGCACGATCGGTGCATCACGCCAGCGTTGATCTTCGAGAATTTGACGCAGGTAAAGGGGATTCGCTAGTCGTAGGTCAAGGTCTGGGTCGCCAAAGCCAGTGTGGAACTGCACTGGGAGTTGGTGCTTAGCCGCTATCTCTAGCGCCTGAGTAATCAAGAAATCTATTAAGGATTTGTCATTAAGGCGCAGGGGTTTTCCTTGACTCTTAAGTTTCAGAAGCTCAAACCTCGATCGAGCAACTTCTAAGGGAACTAACTCAATATTTAAACCAGTGCGGTAAGCAGCAATACTTTTAAACCCTACCACCTCAGCCGAGGGCGGATCGATCTCGCTGCGGAAGCGTTCGAGGAAACTAGCAAAATTCTCTTCTAAGCTAATTAATTCTTGAGCTAAGTGTTCCAGTCGCAGCAATCGAAAAACTGGCAAAAATTGCTGGTGCCATTTCCAGGGGAGAATATCCTGGGCTAAAAAACCATCATCGAGGAAAATTGTTTTTAGATTGGCTGAAAGCAAACAGCGTTCTGTCAGTTTCTCTAATCCTAGCTGTTGGCGTCGTTCTAAAATAGCTGCTTCTGTTGGCTCGCATTCCAACAGTTGGGCAATCTCTCGCAAGCTGCGTCGATAAAATAGAGTGTGACGGGCGTGATGATTGACAATCTCAGGGTCATAGCCTTCAGTGAAAGCAGTGGGATAGGGAGAGTTGTCAACTATTTCCGGTTGCAACAGGTTATGTGCGTGGTGGTCAATTGCTTGAATTTCCCAGAAGTCAATCATTCGTCAATATCGCTCTAACAAAAGTTTCACTTCCTCTTCCAATGCCCAATCTTTCATTGCTTCCCACTCGGCTTTGCGCACTGCTAGATAAGATTGAGCTAAATCGGATCCCAAAGCCTCTAAAAGCAGTTCGTCTTTTTCTAGCTGCTCGATCGAGTCGCCTAAGTTAGTTGGTAACAGTTCGATCCTCTTTGCTTGGCGTTCTGATTCGGCTAGATTGCCGGGATCGACTGTAACTGGTTCGGAAAGATTGAGACCCTGGCGAACACCATCTAGTCCCGCAGCGATTACTGCCCCTAATGCCAGATAGGGATTAGCTGAAGCATCAGACGTCTTATACTCAAAATGGGTCGGACTGGGCGCTTCTGGATTGGTCGGCACTCTAATGGCTGCTTCCCGATTGTCGAATCCCCAACAGCGGAAAGCGCCACTCCAACAGTGGGGAAGGATGCGTCGATAAGAGTTGGTGCTGGGAATTGTTAGTGCCATCAAGGCGGGGAGATGTTGGAGTAACCCAGCCACGAAACTACGGGCAACTGGGGAAAGCTGTCCGTCAGCATTAGCAGCGGGGAGAATATTTTTTCCATCTTGCCAGAGGCTGAGGTGCAGGTGACAGCCGCTACCTGCTTGGTTGGCAAAGATTTTAGGCAGGAAGGAAGCAATTAGCTTATGTTGGCGAGCGATCGCTTTGACTGTTTCCCGAAAGGCAATTTGCCGATCGGCCGCTGCTAGTGCTTGAGTGTAAAGGATAGAAATTTCCTGCTGTCCTGGTCCAGATTCTGGGTAATATAGCTCTACCTGAATTCCTTGTGCTATCAAGGCCTCAGCGATTTGGTCGATTACTGCTTGGTATAAATCCATCGATAAGGTAGAAGCAAAGACAGTATCATCTACCGGAACAATATCTTCTGCTGAGCGCTGTAAGAGGTAAAATTCATTCTCAAAGGCAGCCTTCACTTCCAGTCCCTCCTGGGATGCAGCCTCGATCGCCCGCTTCAGGAAATGACGAGGACAACAAGACCAAGGCTGTCCCTCTAAGATCATATCGCCCATCACTCTGGCGTGACCAATCGCGTAGGGCAAAAGGCTCCAAGTCTCCCAATCTGGGATCAAGCGAATCTCTCCTACAGGTCCCAGTCCACTGTCAGCCACTGGAGCATCATACATAACTGGTAGTGCCTGCTGGGCTGCTGAAATACCTACGCCGTGCTCCAGGTAAGCAGACAGCCTGTTGATGTGTACCGCCTTAGCGCGAATTACGTTGGCATTGTCACACCAGAGGATTCGTACAAATTTCACTCCAGCGCGATCGAGAGATGTGAGGATTTCCTTGTCCATGCCTTTTCCTCTGGCCAATCAATAGCACTTAATCTTATCTTCTGTATGAACTACCGCGAGTTACTAAAGTTGAACTCGCGGTTTCTGACGCTTCGACGCTAACCCTTGCCGAAATCCTCCGCAGTGTTTCACTTTGGGTTTTTCAGTAGAGGGGTCAGCTTCACGTTTGAGGACGCTAGTTCCTAACGCCCAGGAAAGAATTACCTGTGCAGCATTGACATCGCGGTCCGCAGAATAACTGCATTGACTACATTTGTGGATTCTTTCAGATAAAGTTTTTTTCTCAACATGACCGCATTTACTACAACGTTGAGATGGTTTCAATTTAGTTGTCGATGCTTTCAGAAAGACTCCACCAGCCTCGACAACTTTATACTCGATAGCTGATAGCAACATGCCCATCCCTACATCGAGTATATTGCGATTTAGTCCAGTCTTTTGTCTTTTTCTCTTGCTACCCTTTTTAGCTTTACGGGTCATGTTTTTAACATTGAGTTTCTCGGTAGCGACGAGGCTATTACCTGTCTCTTATACAC
>JBFRWL010000293.1:0-4349 GCA_051439565.1 Prochloraceae cyanobacterium | reverse complement strand
CTTTGTTAGAGTTGTGTTCGGTACGAGTCAAACTGTCTGCAACTAAAGAGGTTAACAAAGCATCGATACAGCCCAACATTCCTAAAACTAAAGCGTCAAACAACATTGTCTGAATTTGAGCCGCACTAAAAGTAGGTAATTGTAAGCTGGGCAAACCTACGGATATCTCACCAATACGACGAATATCCGCATTACCGAATAGCAATACAGAAATTAAAGTACCAACAATTAACGCCAGAAGTAGGGGGGGCAAAAATTTCTTTAACTTGGAAGGATATAAAAAGAGAATCGCAACAGTTAAACCAGCTAATACAGTTTCGAGGGGATTAATACCTGCTATCAGTGTTGGCAGATTTTGTACTGTACCGATTTCACCACCTTTAGGACTAGCTTGTCCTAGAAATGGCGCAGTCTGCAAGATAATCAGAATGACCCCAATCCCTGACATAAAGCCAGATATAACCGTATAGGGCATCAGGGTGACGTATTTACCAAGTTTCAAAACCCCAAAAATAATTTGGAAAACCCCAGCCAGCATGACTACGGTAAATGCCATTGCCAAACCTTGTTCAGGATTGGCAGCAGTTAGATTAGCAATGATTGCGGTCATAACCACAGTCATTGGGCCTGTTGGTTCTGAAATTAGAGTGGGAGTACCGCCAAACAGAGCCGCCAAAAAACCAACTAAAATTGCGCTCCACAAACCCGCAGAAGCTCCCGCGCCAGAAGCAACCCCGAAGGTTAAAGCCATTGGTAAAGCGATAACTGCAGCAGTAATACCACCGAAGATATCGCCCTGCAAGTTTCTCAAGTGAATCTTATTGGTAATACTCATTGTTTCTAATTTGACCCAGACCGGGAATTCAAAATTCAAATTGTGTGCAAATCGACAAGGTTTTTCCTAAACTTAAAGGTAGAGCCTGCGGCTTAAAAGCGAGAAGGAGAGCTAGGAGCGTGCAGCGGGTGTTGTTGGGAAATACTAGAATTAAAGTCTTCAAGTGGGCGGAGCGGGACAGGGACAAGGGGAGAGGGAAAAAGCAGTAAGCAGACGCGCCGCTTGGGATTGCCGGGACCAGCCGATTTGCTCGAATCAGCTAGGAGCTGATTGGTATCAGCAGGATTTAACGATGTTAAGAAAATTAGGAAAAACACTCTTTAGGATCGGGAGTAGCTTACTCTTACTAGGAGGGCTACTCTGGTTCGTGGAAAGCTATTGCCGCTAGGTCGTCTTCCAGGCGATATTTTGCTTCCAAGCAAGGTATTTATCTTTTATTGGCCTGTGACTACAAGTTTGCTGTTGAGTCTAGGCTTGAGCGTCTTATTAGCCAAATCCCCGGTCTTGGGAATTTAGAGTAGATGAGGAGGTAACGAGCGCGGCTGGGCTAATTAGAAAAGGAATGGGCAACTTCTGAGTGAAGCGACTGAACTCCAGATGCGCTCAGATCTTGCCGCCATTGTTGTAACTGAAGTGCCCATAAACAGAGCTATGAAATGGTAGTTTGGCTGCTCGGGCCCAATTGTGGATTTTGATAATTAATTTCAACTAAAGTCAATCTACGAGGGTAACCTGTTTGAGAGTTTTTGGCACTTACAAACACTCCCTCTTGAGCTAAGATTTCGTAGGTTTGGCCTGTCTGAGAAAAAAGGATGTGCTGTCCGGGAGGGAATTGAGTAATCATAGCTAATCCTTATTTTGGCGAATTATTCGTGCTTTATCTACCATAGCACTATTTTTTAGTTTTTATTATTTTTCGCACGAATAATTCGTGTGTAGAAGGACTCAATCAATTTTAGGGCGTTGGTACGCGCTAGATTCTCACGGATTGACGATGGCAAATAACTTAACCAGCAAATTACAGGTTGTATCAAGAGCGATTACTCATCACCTAGAATCAATTCTCTGTTTTTCCTTCTCTGCTGCTCTCCGAATTCAAAATCAACCAATTTCTTTATTAATTGTATTTTCCTTTTGAATTTTGAATTCCCCAAAGGGGTCAGGCTTTATGCAAACTTTGCAGCAGGTTTGTTTGCGTCAACAGCCATTGTTAACATCAAATTAATCAAAAAAGGCTACTGGGTTGACTTCCCAGTAGCAAAAACGCCAACTCTCATAAGTAAGTAAGAGGATTATATCAATCAGTAGATGGACAAGTTTTTGAAAAAGGCGATCTCAAAGAGATGATACTGTTGGCGAATGTGCTACAAACAATTCTACCTGAGTATTACCGATTGCCAGAGTGTAGATTTCTCGTTGTTGTCGTGCTATTAATTTCAGCGAAGATTACTTTCGCCAACAGTATCAGAGATCCGCTTCGCGGCGCGGCAGCTAAAAAATTGACTTATAAGCTCAACTCAATGGTACTGATGTTCTAAGCAGGAGAGTTAATCATAAGTAATAATTATGAATTTAGTTCGTGCTCCCTACTAATCAAAAACTTTGGGAACTTATCGCAGCAGGCGAAGCTTTACCGCTGGTAGCGATCTCCTCCACACAAAGCGCCGGAAGAGGTCAATATCTTTGATCGCGTCTCTAGAAATTTTAGCCGCGATCGCCATCCACGGAATTTTATCTGGATATCAACGCTATATTAAGCAAGGAATAGAAACACTGCTACCGTCTTATCTAGAATTGCTCCCTAGTCTGGGACGTTCTGTTGTAGTGAACAGTTGTCCTGGAGTAATTGTCGGCGTAACTCCTCTAGGTCAATTGCGAGTCCGCTTGCGATCGTCAGGTGCAGTTACAGAAATTCATCTCCAACCCGGTCAAATTAATCTCGGTTATGAAAACCAACAATAAGGATTATTCGACCAAAACGCGCCACTCGTGAAGCTGATATTTAACACAACCATGCTTAATCAGAGGATCTTGAGCAACAATTTCCTCAGCTTCTTCCATTGAAGATGCCTCAAACAGTAGCATGCCTCCACCTAATTCTGCCCAATAGCCAGTACGCGCCTTATGTCCCTTAGTAATTAAATCTCGGACATAGGCTTTATGAGCTGGAACATGGCGATCGAAAGTCGTTTTATCGACAATACCTTCTTCTATCTTGACAAACCAGGGCATCGTTGATATCTGATATTATTTAGTCAGGTTTTTGAGAAGATTTGATTAGCTTTGAAACAACTGAAACGGCTATTCTTTATTGCCCTCCTGCCTCCTGAAGAAATACAGCAAAATGTTACTAAAATCCAGCAGCATTTTGCCCAAGTTTATAGTAGTCGCGCTGCTCTAAAATCTCCGCCTCATATTACTTGACAACCACCATTTGAATGGGAACTAGAAGAATTACCAGTACTAGAGGAAAACGTAATTTATATTAACGTGCTGACAACGCCACAATTGCTAGCCGTACATAAAGATTTAATGACCTATCTTGAGGAATCCCTGAACATTGTCGATCGCCTTGGTAAAACTCGTCCTTTTGCACCCCATTTAACGGTTGCTTTCCGAGACTTGACCCGACAAAATTTTCGCCGGCTTGGCCGAAGTTTCAACAAAAGCCGCTACACTTTGAATTTATTGTCTCTCGGCTAACGCTGTGAATTCACAATAATTGAAAATCTTTAGCTGAGAGTTGGAGGTGGAAATTGTCGTAAAGTGGAAGGGATGGTATTTGACCTCGTTTGACTCTCAAACAAGTTTCTCCTGATAAATGTGCAAAGTGATGCTGCTTGATTTTACCTTTTTTGGCTGTTAAGCCAGAGCCGCAGAACGGACATAGAAGATTAGTTTTGCCAGAAGATACATCTTCGATTGTGCGTAGAGTATTATCTGGTGCAACGCCATATTTTAACCACATTTCTCAGCACAAATATACTTGCGGCTCCATAGTACATTTGTATGTGTTGAATTTATATTCTTATGACGACATCGCTGAGGTTAGTCTTCGAGCGCTAAAGCAGGAGTGTGGTTACTCAGAAATTTGATGGGTTGATTAATTGAACTGGGTGCGGAGAAAAGCTAAGAGATCATGCGTTTTTCACCAATTGAGACGCTTTATCTAGTAATGGTTTGAGCTATTTTAAGTGTCAAAAATACCCAATAGAGATTAAGTACACAACACACTAGCAAACACTTCGGAAAAATCAGCCTCGTTTATTGGGGAAATAAGCCTAAAGTTTGACTCAAAACAACCATTACAGAAAGCTTTGTCTATTTCAAATTTAGCCGGGTTATTTAAAGTTCTCGGAATTTTTCTGAGGCTCTTTGTTAGTTGGGCGGGGAAATGCATTGATAGATAAGGGCTTCGATTTGCTCGACGGCATTCTCAATACTCTGATTAGCCCGATGAGAAAGGTGATGCCCACCTAGAAAGTTTTGACCCGCGACCTTGACCCACCAAGAT
>JBFRWL010000292.1:0-4996 GCA_051439565.1 Prochloraceae cyanobacterium | reverse complement strand
CCCTATGGGGACTGGGTGCGCCAGTATCGCCAAGAGATCGAGCGGCAACCGTTTACAGCAGTCGCTAGTAATAATGGCTCTTCCGCTGTTGCCTCTGCCGATCTATTGCGCTATCAAAGCGCTTTTGGCTACTCGGCCGAAGATGTGGACATGATTATTGCGCCGATGGCTCAGAATGGCAAAGAACCCACTTTCTGTATGGGAGACGATATTCCCCTAGCAGTGCTATCGGACAAACCCAGACTGCTGTATGACTATTTTAAGCAGCGCTTTGCTCAGGTAACTAATCCGGCGATCGATCCCCTACGGGAAAAGTTAGTTATGTCGTTGAGGGTGCAATTGGGCAAACGGGGTAATTTGTTGGCTCCCTCTCCAAAAGACGCTCATTTATTAAAGCTGGAAACGCCAGTATTGAACGAGGCTGAGTTAGGGGCGATAAAATCCTCAGTATTTAACACTGTTGAGTTATCTACTCTCTACGAAATCGCCACCGGACCAGAGGGTTTAGCCACTGCCATAGATAAGCTTTGTCAGCAAGCAGCTGCCGCTGTAGAAGCAGGGGCAGAAATTTTAATCCTCAGCGATCGCGCCCCCCAGGCGATTAATGCTGAATATAGCTATATCTCACCCCTGTTAGCAGTTGGGGCAGTTCACCATCACCTAATCGATCGCGGACTGCGGCTAGAAGCTTCTTTAGTAGTAGATACGGCTCAATGCTGGAGTACTCACCATTTTGCTTGCTTAATTGGTTACGGTGCCTCAGCAGTTTGTCCCTATCTGGCTATAGATACAGTAGGGCAATGGTGGCGCAGTCCCAAGACCCAGAAAGCAATGGAAACTGGGAAAATGGAAGCAGTTGACGTGGAAATAGTCTGCCAGCGATATCGGCAAGCGGTGGAAGCAGGATTGTTGAAAATCCTCTCGAAGATGGGAATTTCTCTGCTATCTTCCTACCACGGGGCGCAAATTTTTGAGGCGATCGGCCTGGGTCTGGATTTGGTAGACCTGGGATTTGCGGGGACAACCTCTCGCTTAGGCGGTATCAGCGTAAAAGATTTAGCCTCGGAAACAATTGCTTTTCACCAGCGTGCTTTCCCCGAACTCAAGCTTAAGAAGTTAGAAAACTACGGCTTTATCAATTACATCCGCAGGGGCGAATACCACATGAATAGCCCGGAAATGGCACAAGCCCTACATAAAGCGGTCAGAGCAAACGGTTCTTCTACTAACAATGGTTACGATCACTACGAAGTCTACAAGCAACAGTTGCAGGAACGTCCGGCGACAGCGCTGCGAGATTTGTTAGATTTCCACAGCGATCGCGCTTCTATTTCTTTAGAGGAAGTAGAATCCGTTGAGGAAATTGTCAGAAGGTTCTGCACTGGGGGCATGTCTTTAGGTGCTTTGTCGCGGGAAGCACACGAAACCCTGGCGATCGCCATGAATCGTTTGGGCGGTAAATCTAATTCTGGAGAAGGGGGAGAAGACCCAACTCGATTTAAAATATTAGACGATGTAGATGAGAATGGCAATTCTGGTACTTTCCCCCATCTGAGTGGTTTGCGTAACGGCGATACCGCTAGTTCTGCCATTAAACAGGTAGCGTCCGGTCGTTTTGGGGTAACTCCCGAATACTTGATGAATGCCAAACAGATCGAAATTAAGATCGCTCAAGGGGCAAAACCAGGAGAAGGGGGTCAATTACCCGGTAAGAAAGTCAGCGATTATATTGCCTCTCTGCGGCGATCGAAGCCCGGAGTTACCTTGATTTCGCCACCTCCTCACCACGATATCTATTCGATCGAAGATCTAGCACAGCTCATTTTTGACTTGCATCAGATTAACCCTAAAGCTAAGGTCTCGGTGAAGTTGGTCGCAGAAATCGGCATTGGTACCATTGCCGCCGGAGTAGCTAAAGGCAACGCAGATATTATTCAAATTTCCGGTCACGACGGCGGTACCGGCGCTTCCCCGTTAAGTTCTATTAAGCACGCCGGAGTTTCTTGGGAATTGGGGTTGACAGAAGTACATCGAGTGTTGCTGGAAAATAAACTGCGCGATCGGGTGATTCTGCGGGCTGACGGTGGCTTGAAGACTGGTTGGGACGTAGTTATGGCAGCTTTAATGGGGGCGGAAGAATTTGGCTTCGGTTCCATTGCCATGATTGCTGAAGGCTGTATTATGGCGCGGATCTGTCATACCAATAACTGTCCGGTAGGGGTAGCAACGCAGCAGGAACGACTGCGCAAGCGCTTTACCGGTATGCCGGAACACGTAGTTAACTTCTTCTATTTTGTCGCCCAGGAAGTGCGATCGCTGCTGGCAAGGTTAGGTTATCGCCGTCTGGACGAGATTATCGGTCGTACCGATTTGTTGACACCACTGGCAGAAGTTAAATTAACTAAAACAGATGTTCTCAATCTCAGTTGTTTGATGAATCTGCCCAATGTGCGAGTCGATCGCAGTTGGTTGAACCACGAGGAAGTTCACAGCAATGGTGAGGTTTTGGACGATCGGTTATTGGCAGATGCGGAGATTCAGGAAGCAATTCGCGAGCGCAGTTCGGTAACGAAAAATATCGAGATAGTTAATACCGATCGCACTGTTGGGGCGAGACTGGCTGGCGCGATCGCCTCTCAATATGGCAACACCGGTTTTGAAGGCGAGATAACTCTCAAATTCAAAGGTTCTGCCGGTCAGAGTTTTGCTGCTTTTAACCTGATGGGCATGAAATTGTTCCTAGAAGGGGAAGCCAACGATTACGTAGCCAAAGGCATGAACGGCGGCGAAGTGATTATCGTACCGCCAAAAGAAGCTACCTACGATCCTGCTGAAAACGTAGTTATCGGTAATACCTGTCTTTACGGGGCGACTGGCGGCTTCTTGTTTGCCAACGGACGCGCTGGGGAACGTTTTGCCGTCCGCAATTCTAAAGGTCAGGCAGTAGTTGAGGGTACTGGCGACCACTGTTGCGAGTACATGACTGGCGGGGTAATTGTGGTCCTCGGTACAGTTGGGCGCAACGTCGGTGCTGGCATGACTGGCGGTTTAGCTTACTTCCTCGATGAAGATGGTTCTTTCCCTGAGAAAGTCAACCGAGAAATTGTAAAAATTCAACGGGTAAATTCTCTCCAGGGTCAGCAACAGCTAAGGAACCTGATTTTTGCTCACCAGCAACGGACTGGTAGCGGCAAAGCCAAGATGATTCTCAATGATTGGGATTCCTATGTGGGTAAATTCTGGCAAGTAGTACCGCCAAGTGAAGATGATAGTCCAGAGGCAAATCCTGAAGCGGCTGTTGCAGAATTTCAATCTTTTACTCCCGTTCAGTAAAGCTTGACCTTTTTTTGAATTCAAAATTCAAAATTCAAAGTTCAAAATTAAGAAGAGGAAAAATTTTGAATTAATTAATTCCGAGTACAGGCTCCCACTAAAATTTAATTCACTGGTCTTCAATCAGTGGTGGCTTGTCTCGCCACTGATTTCCATTTTGAATTAATAATTTTGAATTTTGAATTGTCGCCTAGCCAACCAGATAGGCTTAGCTGCTTTTTTCGAGAGTGAGCATAACCTCCATTTCTTGGTCAGCTGATTTTTGAAAGTGAAGCTGTTTCCAACGTTGAATCTTCACCTTGCCCCAAGTGGGGTCATCAATTTCTGCTGATTCCACGGGAATCACCTAACTACTCAGGTCAGAGAGCTTAAACTTAGCTCCATGCTTTTTTGGTCGTCCCGTCCAAGGTTGTACAATTAACTAGCGAGAGTCATAAGTAGGTGGGCATAAATAAATATAAAACCCAAATGAGAAGTTAAGTGTTTTTTGTTACCTTTGATCTTTGACCTCTCCCACACTCCCCACACTCCCCACACTCCCCACACCCCTCTCTCAACCATGTTCTAATTAATTTGACCTACCTACTTATCTATGACCAAGAAGTTTCTTAACAACATCGAGGGCTTCTTTTTGACTAGCTTTTTTGGAAAGATAACCGTTAGCACCAACTGTCCTGGCCCGAATGACATCAATGATGCTATCGTTGCTGCTAAAAAAAAGAATCGGCACTTTTTTAAACCCTGACATTTGCCGTAGAAGAGAGCATAATTGATAGCCATTGATTTGGGGCATTCGTACATCCAAGAAAATCAAATCAGGCTGCACTCGCAGTAACATCAGAGGAGCTTTAACAGCTTCTTGAATCCCCAGGAAACGGTAGCCATACTCCTGAAAAATTTCTGACAAAATTTGACCAACTGAAGGACTATCATCAATACAAGCTATCAACGGTGCATTAACACGAATCAAAGGTGAGGGGGACTCGCTCGCTTCAACCCCATCCAAGCGCCTAGGAAATGAAGCTGAAATTTTGGGGGCTCTACCCTGAGACGGATTCTGTACCAGTTTTGATAACATGAACATCAATTTCTTCCCTTATTCTTTATTGACTAAGTTTTCCATAGACGATGGTAAAATTAAGCTGTTATGCATTTATTTTGATCGCTCATAAGCCTTGCTGTAAGAGGTCTGGGCTACAAAAATCCCAATTTAAATGCGTTTCATCTTAGTTGCCACAGTTAAGAACTCTAAGAATAACACTATTACAAAAAGAGGAAATTTAAGTAACTAAGGTTGTTGCCAGTTTGTGACTTTTTCTTCTTATTGTTTATCTTATAAAAATTTGACAAATCAGTTAAAACCTCTTCGGGATTATTCACATAAATTCTGTCAAATCAACGAGCAATTGAAAAATTTGCTTAACTCTTATTAGCACAGAAACAATCAATATTTACTTAAATTTTCTAGTCTCAGGACCAACTAGAATATATGCTAATTCTCCAACCTCAAGAAGTTCAATATTGCTGTCTTAGCCATCAAGATGTACCTCAACCAGAAAAATTAGTTGCTCTTAACTATCATGGACATCTGTTGGTTCGAGTAAAATCTTATGCTCAAGACAAATGGAAAAATGCTATTTTAGACTGTCGGAAGTTGTTAGAA
>JBFRWL010000291.1:0-3272 GCA_051439565.1 Prochloraceae cyanobacterium | reverse complement strand
AATTTCTTCTATGGGAGTAACATCTCCAGAGACGATTCCGTAGGTTACTAGTCTGAGATAGTAGTCTAGATCTCTGAGGCAAGTTGCGGTCATTTCTTCGCCGTAGGCATTGCCTCCAGGGGATACCACGTCAGGACGGCGTTGGAACAGGGCGTCTCCTGCTTCTTTAATAATGCGCTCACGAGAGTCAGTAAGCACTTGAGCAATACGTAAACGGCTTTCACCAGAAGAGACAAATGCTTTGATTCTTTCTAATTCGCCAGGGCTCAAATAACGAGCTTCAGCGTCAGCACTCACGATGGATTTCGTGACAATACTCATCGATAGATTCCTCCAAAAAAAGTTAAATCAGTTTTATAGGAGCTAACCTCCTCTTGGGGTAGAGGATGATATCTCCTTTATGGGTAAAAGCTAGAGCTACCTTACTCTACTTTACAATGGGAAGTGCCTCTTACTGCGTCAAGTCAGATGTTAGTTTTGACTTAGTACACTTTAGGTTATAAAAAATGTTTACAACTGAAAGTTAGGGACTCCAGGATCTTTGAGCTTTGGTTAGTCAAGCTATTGGGAGCAGAAAAATGCTCCTAAATATCACTTGAACTTTATTCCTAAGCTACAGAATAGTATTGCAGCTTGTTAAACCAAGAGTTACAAATTTAGTAAATTACTTAACAAACTTTTACACTAATTCTAATCTTTGGGCTAATTTTTCTAGTAACTGTCTACTCCAAAATTTAACCAGCGATCGCTATAACCAGCATCAGCAATTGAAGCTAAACGTTCAATTTAGCTGGAGGAAAGCTAGGAACAACTATGTCTCTGTTCTGCTTGGTTAGGGTATTATACAATTTCTCCGTATTCGGGAAATTAGCCGCCGGTAGGGTCGGATAACGACGATACGGTACGGTATCTTCGCCGAATGCTTGCAGATATTCCATACTTTCTACCAAAGACGCGATGAAGGCTTTGAGTCCTTGAGTGGACAGAATCTGGTTGTATTTTTGAATTTCCCTTTGAGTCAGGGGAGCCCGCCCCAGAAAATGCTTAGTTCCCAATTCTATTACCTTAGTATTAGGATAAGGCGCATAAAATTCTTTGAGATAAAGATCAGAACAACCTAAACCTTGAATGAATTCTTTGACTGTAATTTCACTGTTGCTGAGTCTACTCTGTAACGAGGTAAATTCCCGCTTAATGGTAAAGGGCGCTAAATCTCGCTCAAAAATTTGTCTATAGGCGGCACTAATAACATTTTGAACTCCTACCTTATCATTTAGATCGGTGAGTTTGAATTGCTTAGTTTGATATTTTTGAACGTTGACACCTTGATTGACACGGAATTTAATATCAGGTTCGGTGCGCGTCTCAGTAACGCTTCCCAACTCGATGAAACGAGGTGTGACTTTCTTATCAACCTTGGCATTGAAGTCTCCTTCGATAATTCTACCAGGTCTGTTAGAGCGTAATTGCAAGCCTCCAGGGGTTAAATAGCGTTCGTAGGGAACTTTATCTTCTCCAAAAGCGCTCGCATATTCCGGGCTATCAATCATGGCATCCACTAAACCATATAAACCCTTCTTAGAAGCGATATCGAAATAGCGGTTCATTTCCTGACGACCATAGGTGGGACGACCTAGAAGACGACGGTGAATATATTCGATCGCTTTTACCACATAGAAAGGAGTCCAATAGGTACTACGGAAGACGTCAGTTTTGGCCAACTTGCGCACAAATTCCCGAACGGTAATGTCCTGATTGAGCAGTTGGGATTCCCCTTCTGACAAGCGCTGTCCTTCATAAACACTGCGACCAAAAACCTGCTGGTAACAAGCATTAACTATGACGCTGCCTTGAGAGCTTTTCGTATCTTCAGAAATGTCACTAAAGGAGAATACTCTGGCTCCTAAAGAACCAGGACTAAGGCTTCTGGCTTTGGGATTACTAATTTGATTATTAATCGCTGGTCCACGATGAATTAGCAATCGCTTAGTATCCTTGCCAAAAGGAGCAGGAGAAGAACTTGGTTTACGAGTTTCTTGCGGGAAAATCGCGCCAAATCTAATTTCTAAAGGATCATTCCCTGAACCGTAAACATGTTGATCGGGTAAGGGCTGCTCATACTTGGCAAAGGTAGTTAAAAATTCTGGTAGTTTGCGGAAAGGTGCACTGTAGTTAAAGAGGTTTTGTTGCATTCCCCAATTACGACATTCTTGCGCTTCTTGTCCCAACCCCCGAATATAGGGAACAGTCTCTTCTCCGAAGTAATCAGCATATTCTTGAGAATCAACAAGTGCATCAACTAATGCGGATAAACCCCCATCAGAAACGATCGAGAAATAGCTTTGCACCTCCTCGCGGGAAGAAGGACCTCTCCCTAAGATATGACGAAATGCTAATTCTAGTGCCCGACTATTGATAAACGGCTCAAAAAATTGTTTGCGATAAAGAGGAGCTTTACAGAGGCGGCGCACAAATTCCTTCATCGAGATGGTACCGTTTTTCACCTGGGATTCCAAGTAAGAAACAGAGAAACCGTAGGCTTTGGTAATATCTCGTTCAAAAATTTGCCGATAGGCTGCTTTAATCACCGAACTTTTCTCTGATTCGGATAGCCCTGGCTTCATGACAAATTTTTGTCTTCTTTCTGCTGCATTAAAGTAGCTTTGGGGTAATTGCAACCCTTGCTGATCCTTCGAAGGACGTTGCCGTAATTTGTCGGACGGAGTGGCTGCTTTAAATTCGGCCAACAGAATGTCAAAATATTGCATAACAATATCTTTGGCTTCTTGATCGTTACGGAAATAACGAATGGAAGCAGCTCGCATTTCTTGCAAAGCTACAATTGTCGCATCGGTAGAACAAGCATTTTCAATAACTTCTCGTAGTCCGCGAACATTTACCACCAAAATATTGGGATCGCCAGCTACAATTGCATAGGTCGTGTAGCGCAAAAACCAGGATAGGTCGCGCAATGATTTTTGCATATTGCTCGGGCCATATTTGAGCACACTAATAGGTCGAAACCCGGGCGGAGTACGACCACTGCTTTCAAATAAGCCACTAAATAAACCACCACGTTCTTCACTCACTGCAACATAAGTTGACAGGTCATCGGTAACTCCTGCGCCGACAGTTGCCATAGCTGGTTCTGGGGCGGGAGGTTGTTCTAAATAGCTTAGGGGAGAGCCTCCTGTAAAGATCCGATTAGCTGCCCGAGATACGATTAGTTCTGAATTATTGGTTAAAACCTGAGCTATTGCTAGTCTCTTGGC
>JBFRWL010000290.1:0-6483 GCA_051439565.1 Prochloraceae cyanobacterium | reverse complement strand
GCAATATTAGCCGCTTATTGGCTGGAAGTGAACCTAAAATTGGACAAAAACTACAACAAAAGGCTGAAGGTTAAAGCGAGGGTAGAGATCAGGGCTCAGAGGTCAGGGGTCAGGGGTCAGAAGTCAGAGGTAACAACAACCAACAAACACCTATTACCTATTACTCACTACTCACTACCTATTGCCTCTTTTTACCAGTCAATGCACAACTCAAATAGACTAGCTATTATTATCGGTATCTATTTATTTCCCTTTGAATACGTTGGTTTAAATCTCGATCTCCCTGTCGCACTCTTTGATATATTTGGTTAAATCGCTGGTTGCTTAAACCGCTATTCCTGACAATACTTTGAGACTCTCTACAGAATTGCTGAGCAATTTTCCTAGCCTGATTGTCAAGATTTCTATAACTTTTTGGTCGATCGCAACTAATATTAGGAGTCGAACCAACGATCCTTTGAATCTCTATCAAGGCTCGCGCGCGTTTATTTTCTATCTGGACGCCAGCCTGGGCGTATCTTCTTATTTCCTCATCGCTAAATGATTGTTGAGCATAGACAGCAGAGTTAAAACTCAAACTGAAGGATTCACCTTTACTGTAGGGTATAATCCCAAAAAGTATGCTGATTGCCGCCATACTAGTGACAATTAAAAAACGGGATAAGATTTTGTTTAAGTTAGAGTGAAAATAGTGTAAAGTTAACATCAACGGCAGTTACAAAAAAACAGAGTAGCTAAATTTATCAAGATGTTATCAATATAAAAGAATGGTTTTAGGGTTAAGATGTTCCCTGAAATTTATTAGGAATTGTTCTGTGATTACTGAAATATTTGGCACAATTCTATAACTTTAGTTTGTAAGCTAGATAAAGGTTGACCTCCTCGCTTTAGACTAAATTCTAACTCCAGTAAAATGGGGAAGGTAGCAAGTAGCTTTGGCGAAGATATTGACTGGATTTCTTGACGCAGGAAGTAAATTCGTTTGGGATTGCTGACTTCAGCAGCTTTAGCAATTACTTTCTCGTCTTTTTCTCCTTTAACTATCATTAATTTGACGATCGCCCAAGTGCGAAATTGTCCTATCAAGGTAGCAACAATTCTCAAAGCTGGTTCGTTGCGATTAATTAGCTCGCCAACTAATTTTAAAGCAAGGGATTGGTTGCCTGTGCGAATTGCCGCCGCTAATTGTAAGCTATTTTGAGTATTAGAATTGACTAAGCTAGAAACTGCGTCAATATCTAGCACTTTTGTCTGTCCGTAAACTGATAATTTTTCTAGCTCATTCCACAATTGTCTGGTATTATTGCCTACAGATTTGGCAAGAAACTGGATAACATCGGCAGGAAGTTTAACGCCGATTTCTTGGGAGAGAGATTCTACTTTTTTGGCGATTTCTTCAGTTTTCCAAGGTGGAATTGCGGAAAACTCTCGGATTTTAGCATATTTTTCTAGTAGCTTAGTAGATTTTAGTCGCCTGTCTGGTTTTTTGCTAGTACTAAAGAGAAGGTAGGAAGTTTCGGGAATTGCTGGCAGAGTACGCTTTAATTGAGATAATAAGTCTTCAGAGCAATACTGACAGATGGTAGTCTCAGCTAACCAAACCAAACGTCCTCCCGTGCCAAAAACCGGAGTCATGACTAAATTGAGTGCCTCGACAATGGCGTCAGGGCGATCGCCGGGAATTCGCTCGTAGTTAAACTGCGACCAGTTGGGATCGAGTACTGATTTTTGCATTTGCTTGACGGCGACATCAAGAGCAAAGTCATCTTCACCCCAGAAAAGATAAATTGGCATGGCAAGCAAGGATTCAACGATTAAGTGTAACAATCCCGCAATATTGGCATAAATGCATAACTATTAGTTAGGAGGAGGTAATTTAAATTGGACGAAACTTATCAAAATTATGTCAACCGAGTGGCGCGTCTGACATTACCTGCAACTTACAATCATCAACTAGAGAATATTCAAGCATCTCCTAAGTTTGAAGGAGAAGTAGCAGTATCTTTCCCTGGCTACAGCATCATAACGCCCATTTGGCAAGACGACTCAGAAAATTCTGCATTCTATCACAATCTTCAAGAATTTCAACAGCAGTTGCTAGAGCAGCTAGATTCTCGATTAATAATACCAGTGACACCTGCTAGTTTTCATCTGACTTTAGCAGATTTAATTTGGGACAGTGCTTACCGAGAAGCTGTTAGGGAAAATCCAGAATTTGAGGGTCAATTACAAAAAAATATTGCCACCATCTTCGAGGAATATAGAGAATCTGTTGCTATTGGGCATCCGAGCCGCTGGCAGTTGCTAGGATTAATGATTAGACCGCGCGCCATAATGTTTTGTCTGGTACCCAAAGACGAGCAGAGTTACAATCCTATTTTACAACTGCGTCGATATATTTATCAGAATTCCGATCTGATGGGACTGGGTATAGAACAGCAGTACAATTTCACTGCTCACATTACCTTTGGCTATTTTGGGGAAATTACAGCAAATCTAGATCGCGATCGCCTCACTAAGACTCTATCAAGCTTTAATGATCGCTGGTTAGAAAGCGAACCTCAAATACTTTCCGTCGAGCGGGCAGAGTTGCGTAAATTTGATGATATGTTGAGCTATTATCGAGAACCTGACTGGCCAATTTTAGACTTTTGAACCAACTCAACCACCCTATCCTCGAGCAAAGTTTTGCCATTATCGATCGCGAAATTGGCAAGCACAATCTCAGTCGTAGAGAATACGCGATCGTCCGGCGAGTAATTCACTCCACCGCAGATTTTGAGTTCGTTGAGTTATTAAAATTTAGTCCGGAGGCGATCGAGTCGGGAATTAATTGTCTGCGCGGTGGAGTGCCGATTATTACCGATGTAAGTATGGTAAAACAGGGAATTCGCACTTTAGTCAGTAAAACTTTTAATAACCCCCTAATTAGTGCCATAGAACAAGCATCGGTACCCCTAGCAGGCAAAACCCGTAGCGAAACTGGATTGCTAAAATGCTTCGACCAATACCCTCAAGCAATTTACGCGATCGGCAATGCACCTACAGCACTGCTAGCACTTTGTTCTGCCTTATCTAACTCGCCAGTCAAGCCAAGTTTAATTATTGGTGCGCCAGTGGGTTTTGTCTCGGTGGTGGAGTCGAAACAAGCCTTAGCAAAAATTCGGGTCCCGCAAATTCGCGTAGAAGGACGTAAAGGTGGTTCGCCTGTAGCTGCGGCAATTGTTAATGCTTTGCTAATGCTAGCCTGGGAAGAGGGAAAGAGAGAGGGGAGAGAGGGGAGAGAGGGAAGTGTGGGGAGTTTGGGGAGAAATATCTAATACCTACTACCTAACACATAACACCTAAAACGTTACTCGAATTATCGCGAGTCAATATGATAGAGGTTGTGGGGATCGGTTTAGACGGCGCTGCGGGACTTACAGACAAACTGCGACAAGTAGTGGAGAGAGCAACTCTATTAGTAGGAAGCGATCGCCACTTAAGTTATTTTCCTCACCTAAAAGTTGAACGTCTAGTTCTAGGAAATTTTATTGTCGCCATAGAGGAAATTCGTCGCCGCTTGCAGGAGGGCGATCGTGCTGTCATTTTAGTCAGTGGGGATCCTCTGTTTTTTGGTTTAGGACGCTTGCTGTTGGCAAACTTTCCCCCCCAACAGTTGCGCTTTTACCCTCATTTAAGTTCGGTACAGTTAGCATTTAATCGCATTAAAGTTCCCTGGAATGATGCCCGAACTGTCAGTGCTCACGGACGTTCCTTAGACGAGTTGACTAAACTTTGGCAACAAGGAGTAGAAAAGATTGCCGTGCTGACTGATGGCAATAATCATCCTAGCGAGATCGCGCGTCTTTATCTGGCTTTAGATTTACCAACGTGCTACGATTTTTGGATTTGTGAAAACTTAGAAGCTTCTCAAGAAAAAGTAAGTTACTTTCCCGCAGCAGCAATTGAACAACTGGCATCTTTGCCGGAATCTACTTTTGCCTCTCTAAATGTCCTTATCTTACTACGTCAGGAACAACAAGCTCTAGATGTTAATGGTTTGCCCTTACTTGGATTGAGCGATCGAACATTTTTGAGTTTTAGCGATCGCCCCGGACTGATGACTAAGCGAGAAATACGC
This sequence comes from Prochloraceae cyanobacterium, assembly GCA_051439565.1. Classification (GTDB taxonomy): domain Bacteria; phylum Cyanobacteriota; class Cyanobacteriia; order Cyanobacteriales; family JBFRWL01; genus JBFRWL01. The sequence continues at coordinate 2,360 of JBFRWL010000290.1, read as the reverse complement.
CTGGTTGTTTTGGGCGAATTAGCATTACAACCAGGGCAAATAGTTTGGGACATTGGTGCTGGTACGGGTTCGGTAGCGATTGAGATTGCCCGTCTGTGTCCTACTTCGGCAATTTATGCTGTTGAAAAAACGGCAATGGGAATAACTCTAATCGAGCAAAACTGCGATCGCCTCCAAGTGAGCAACGTTATTTCTATTCGGGGTAGTGCTCCAGATATTTTATATAAGTTACCAGCACCCAACCGTATTTTTATCGGTGGTAGCGGAGGTAATTTAACAAAAATTTTAGATGCTTGCCGTCTAAAACTATCTAACGATGGAACGCTAGTCATAGCTTTGGCAACTGTGGAACATATTAATCTCACTTTGGAGTGGTTGAAGGCTTTTCGCTGGAATTATCGCTTATTGCAACTTCAAATTTCCCGTTCAACTCCAGTGGGGCAATTAACTCGTTTTGCCCCTCTCAATCCAGTGACAATTATTACAGCCACTCACTGAGTAGGTGAATCGAATTAATTAGAAAATGGTTGAGAGATGGGTCAAAGGTCAAAGATAAATATACTTTTTCCGCAAACCCTATGTAAAGAATTATTACAGAAAATTAAGCCTCTGCGTAAAGTAAAAAGATTAAGTAGAAGTAATAATCATTAGCAGTAGCAGCAAAGATGAGGATATTCTTTCTCTTGCCTTTTGCCTCTTGAGATCAATTTATGTCCTAAGTTATTAACTTATTGCTTATTGCTATACAAGAGGTAGGCAACAGATAAAAGAATAAAAAAACAACTTTTCTTTCACGTTACCTATTTCCGAGAACTGCTGCGAAGTTTACTAGTCAAAAACGCGCCATGCCGATCAAATCTCTAAAAAGTCTCGTGGCAAAAATTTCTGCAAAGATGTCTGTGCGAACTATCCTGATCCTATCCTTCACAATTCAAATCTCGACAGCAGTAGGACTTACTGGGTGGTTGTCATTTCGCAACGGGCAGAGAGCTGTTAACGATCTTGCCAGCCAGTTAAGTAACGAAATTACTTCCCGCATCGAACTTCACATCCAAAACTACTTAAAAACTCCTTATCTGTTCGGTCGAGTTAATAAAATTGACCTCAGGAGTGGAGATTTGGGACTAGAAAACTTATCTGCACTGGAAAGCTATTTCTGGAATCAGATCCAACTACTTGATTCAGTGGCTGCTGTCTATTTCGCCAACAAACAGGGTCACTTTGTTGAGGTGCAAAGGCGAAGAGAACAACTCGTTCTGTGGCAAAGGAATTCTGCCACATTTCCTGAAACAAAAATTTATCAACTCGATCGGTGGGGCAAGCCAGAGAAATTGATTGATTCTTATCAGTACGAACCGCGTATTCGTCCCTGGTACAAAAGTGCAATTAATGCTCAGAAACCAATCTGGAGTGAAATCTATCAGTTTTTCTACCCCTCAGTATTGGGTATTACTGCAGCGATGCCAGTCTACACCAAGAAGGGAGAACTGCAAGGGGTATTGGCGATGGATCTGACTCTATCGCAGATCGGGGATTTTATGAGCAACCTGAAAGTTAGTCGATCTGGACAGGCCTTTATCATGGAGCGATCGGGAGCAATTGTCGCCAGTTCAGCGTCCGAACCATCCTTTATTACTGTAGGGAAAGAGCCAAAACGGCTAATGGCGATCGATAGCAGTGAACCCTTAATTCAAGCTACAGCCAAGTATTTGCAAGCAGAATTGGGTAATAATTATCAGATTAACCACAAGCAACAATTCAATTTTGCACTTCAAGGTCAACAACAACTCGTGCAACTAGTTCCTCTCAAGGATAAATGGGGGCTTGATTGGCTGATCGTTGTGGTGATTCCCGAAGCCGACTTCATGGAACGTATCAACGCCAACACTCGCAATACGATTTTATTGTGTATGGCAGCTTTAGTTGTGTCTGCGATTGTAGGCATTCTCATCGCGCAGTGGATTACTAAGCCAATTTTAGGCTTGAGTACAGCAGCCAAGGCTCTCTGTGCCGGTGAATGGGAACAGACAGTTGAGGTTAAGGGAGCAAAGGAACTGGAGCAACTTGCCAATTCATTCAATAAAATGGTAACTCAATTGCAAGAGTCCTTTGGTAACCTGGAAGTTCAAAATGCTCAGATGAAGTGTTTAAATGATTCCTTAAAACGTTTGGATCGACTTAGAGATGAATTTTTAGCTAATACATCCCACGAACTAAAAACGCCCCTCAATGGGATTATTGGGATTGCAGAGTCTTTACTTGATGGAGTGAGTGGAAAACTTTCGGCTCCAGTATGCTCTAATCTAGTAGCAATCTCTGCCAGTGGTAAACGTTTGGCTAACCTGGTTAATGACATTCTC
>JBFRWL010000289.1:0-7562 GCA_051439565.1 Prochloraceae cyanobacterium | reverse complement strand
ATTGGTGACTGAAATGAGTGACTTGATTGCGATCGCCTATGACGACCGATTCAAAGCAGAAGAAGTTCGCCTGACCTTAGCTAAACTGCAAACAGAACACCTAATTGAACTCGAAGATGCAGCCGTTGTTATTAAGACGGAAGACGGAAAAGTTAAGTTAAATCAAGCTGTCAACTTAGCAGGTGCGGGAACAGTTGGCGGTGGTTTCTGGGGACTGCTGATCGGAACTTTGTTATTCTCGCCTTTATTCGGTGCCATGCTTATATTATCGGCGAACATGGGGATAGTGAGGTTCCGATATGGAGTACGGCTAATGTGGCGGGAATGAAACTAGTTCGTGAGAGTTGGGAAAAACTGCCCTCTGCAGAACAGGAGCAATTAAACTCCGTCTTTGAGCAGGTTAAAAATGCCGCTTATGAAATCATTAAGCGTAAGGGATATACTTCCTACGCGATCGGCTTGGCGGTAACTGATATTGTTAAGGCAATCTTAAAGAGTCAAGAGCGCGTCCTCACTGTTAGCAGTTTCATCGATGGATTGTACGATATCAAAGATATTTGTCTGAGTTGGCCAACAGTTGTCAATGAGAAAGGCATACTCAAAACGGTTAAACTTTCTGTAAATGAAACTGAACAAGAACAGTTGAGAAACTCCGCTAAAGTTCTGCGGGAAGTATTCGATCAGTTAAGCCTTAATTAGAGTAGTGCAGGTCCATCCACAAATTTTGGCTCAACAACAGCTTCCGCAGATAGTAAAAGCAAGCATCTTTGGCAACGCCGCTTTGAACAAATCAATAACTTTGAAAAATATTTAGTTGAGAATGGTATTGTCGTTCTCAAATTTTTCCTGAATGTATCCCAAGAAGAGCAGAAAGAACCCTTTTTAGCTCGCATTGATCGACCAGAAAAAAAGGAAGATAGAAAAATGACAGCACCTACAGAATCTAAAGCATCGAGCATTCAAGTAGAAGACGATCGCACAGGGTTAAGTTTAGAAACGCTGCGGCGTGCCTTAGCTGACAACCTATTTTATATTCAGGGTAAGTTTCCTGGCTTTGCTACCAAAAATGATTATTATATGGCGCTGGCTTATACCGTGCGCGATCGCCTGCTGCAACGCTGGATCAATACAGTCCAAACCTACAGCAACAAAGAAGTTAAAATCGTCTGCTATCTCTCAGCAGAATTCCTGGTCGGTCCTCATTTGGGCAATAATTTGATTAACTTGGATATCTACGACCAAGTGCGCCAAGCGGTCGAGGAATCAGGACTAGAGCTTCAAGAACTGATCGATATTGAAGAAGAACCCGGCTTAGGAAATGGCGGTTTAGGTCGCCTTGCAGCTTGCTATATGGACTCTCTTTCTGCTCTCGAAATTCCGGCAATCGGCTACGGCATTCGCTACGAATTCGGCATCTTCGACCAGGAAATTCAGGATGGCTGGCAAGTGGAAATCACCGATAAGTGGTTGCAATTTGGCAATCCTTGGGAAATTGCCCGTCCAGAATCGTCAGTAGAAGTCAAGTTTGGCGGTCACACCGAATCCTACACCGACGAGCAAGGAAACTATCGAGTCCGCTGGGTACCCGATTATGTCCTCAAAGGGATTCCCTACGATACCCCGATTCTGGGATATAAAGTTAACACCGCCAATACTATGCGTCTGTGGAAAGCAGAAGCCTGCGAATCCTTCGATTTCGACAAGTTCAACGTTGGCGATTACTACGGTGCCGTAGACAACAAAATGGCTTCGGAAAACCTGACTAAAGTTCTCTATCCCAACGACGAGCCAATTAAAGGTAAAGAACTGCGCCTGCAGCAACAATATTTCTTCGTGTCTTCTTCTCTTCAAGACATGATTCGCATTCTCCTGGCGGAAGGAGAAAGCTTAGATAACTTCCACAAGTGGTTTGCCGTTCAACTCAATGATACCCATCCAGCGATCGGGGTTGCGGAGTTGATGCGCTTGTTAGTGGACGAACATCACATGGATTGGGATCAAGCCTGGCAGATTACTGAAAATACCTTTGGCTATACTAACCATACTCTCCTCCCTGAAGCTTTAGAAAAGTGGCCTTTAAGCATATTTGGTCGGATTCTCCCCCGACATCTGGAGATTATCTACGAAATCAATCAACGCTTCTTAGATCGAGTCAGGATTAAGTATCCAGACGATGGGGATAAGTTATCCCGGCTGTCGCTGATTGATGAAAGTGGGGAAAAATACGTCCGCATGGCCAACCTCGCTTCTGTTGGTTCTCATGCCATTAATGGGGTTGCTGCCTTACACTCGGAACTGGTAAAACAAACTATCCTCAAGGATTTTTACGAATTGTCGCCGGAAAAATTTAGCAATAAAACCAATGGTGTTACTCCCCGTCGTTGGATGGTACTGAGTAATCCGCGACTGTCAAAACTAATTACTGACAAAATTGGCGATAATTGGATTAAACACCTAGAAGAACTGAAGAAACTGGAAGCTTTTGTGAATGATTCTAGTTTCCGTGCTTCCTGGCAACAGACAAAACAGGCAGTCAAGCAAGATTTAGCTGATTATATTCAGAAAAAACTAAATCTGACAGTTAATACCGAATCCATCTTTGACGTGCAGGTGAAACGCATTCACGAATATAAACGCCAACACCTGAATGTTTTGCATATCATTAGCCTTTACAACCGCATTAAGCAAAATCCCAATCTGGATATTACTCCGCGTACCTTCATTTTTGGTGGCAAGGCAGCACCTGGCTACTTTATGGCGAAGTTGATTATTAAATTAATTAACTCTGTCGGTGAAGTTGTTAATAATGACCCTGACGTGCGCGATCGTCTTAAAGTCGCTTTTCTCCCCGACTATAATGTTACTCTGGGTCAGCGAGTCTATCCCGCTGCCGACCTTTCCGAACAAATCTCCACCGCAGGGAAGGAAGCTTCCGGTACTGGTAACATGAAATTTTCTCTCAACGGCGCGCTAACGATCGGTACCCTTGACGGTGCTAACGTGGAAATTCGCGAAGAGGTAGGCGCAGAGAATTTCTTCCTGTTTGGCTTGACAACCGAGGAAGTTTATGAGTTGAAAGCTAAAGGTTACAACCCCTGGGATTACTACAACTCCAATGCCGATCTCAAAGCCGTCATCGATCGAATTAGTTCGGGATTTTTCTCACACGGCGATCCCAATCTGTTTAAACCGATAGTCGATAATCTTCTCTACGACGATCCCTATCTACTGTTAGCCGATTACCAATCCTATATTGACTGTCAAGAAAAAGTGAGTCAGGCGTATAAGGAGCGGGATAATTGGACGCGGATGTCAATTCTGAATACAGCGCGGATGAGTAAATTTTCTAGCGATCGTGCTATTCGAGAATACTGTCAAGAGATTTGGAATGCGCAACCTGTTCCTGTGGAATTAGAAAAATACGCTCAGGCAAATGCAGGATTGAAAGTGCGTTAAAAAAAGGCAGAGGACAGAAGTGCGATAAGTCAATTAAAAGCAGATTGAAACTACTTTTAATTGACCTTTTCTATTCCCCTTCACCCTCGCACAGTAGTTCACCCCTCTTCTTCTGCATTATTGGCAATATAGTACTCGAAGAAAGCTGTATCGATCGCCTTAGCGTACTGATGGAATAACTCCGGATCTAGCAACTTCTGCTTCGACAGAGAATCGCTCGCTCTGGCAAGTGTCCTTTCTCAATTGATGATTGCTCTTTATTACTGAATCGATGCTCTAGAAGCTAGAAAGTAGTATGGTAAAATGCTTACACCCTAAGCACTATAGCCTTTTCAATCAAATTTCTCAGCAGCACGATCAACCTGCGGCATGTGGGATCCAATTAAGCAATTAAGTCTAGAGATAGAGTATGGCACTCCAAATAGTCGATATCGTCAAGAACAACCCCCAGCTTTTAGCATTTATATTGCTCGCTCTCGGCTTTTGGGTCGGCAAAATTAAGCTAGGCTCGCTCGTACCTGGACCTCAGGCGGGAATACTGGTGATGGGAACTGTCTTTGGTTACTTTGGCTTCCAGTTACCGCCTCTGCTAGGTGCCTTCGGCTTCTTGCTATTTCTGTTTTCCGTAGCCTATGAAGCTGGGCCGGGATTTTTTACCGTGGCACTGCCCCAGTTTGGCAAGTTTGCGACCTTGAGTGTGGTTGTTGTCGCGGCTGAGCTAGCTCTAGCCGTGGGTTTCAGTATAATTTTCCAATTTAACCTGGGAGTTGGAGCTGGCTTATTCACTGGAGCTGGAGTGAATCCTCCAGGAATCGGAGCAGCTATAGATGTAGTTGAGACTGGTAAAATTCCCCTGCCAGAGGGTCTGTCGGTTGAGCAGGCGGTTCAGTTTATCAACGTCACCTACGCTATCACCTTTCTCGTGAGTTACCTAATTGCCATGCAGCTATTGCAGCAGGCCCCCCGACTCCTCAAGTTCGATCTGGCCGCTAGTGCTAAAGAGGCTGAGTCCACCATCAATCCCTCAGATAGCAGCAGCGAAGAGGGACTTTGGGTACAAAGCCTTCGTGCCTACCACCTAGTCAATGAAAATGCCATCGGCAAGTCCGTAGAAGAAATCCAGACCCTCACTGATTGCAAAATTGACAAGATTAAACGTGCTGACATGCTGTTGGATTTCGAGCCAGGCACTACTTTGCACAAAGATGACCTGATATCTGTGGGCGGCCACAGACTCGCTGAGGCTTCCCTTACTGATACGATCGGCCCAGAGATAGTCGATCGCGATTTGCTAGGGGAGGAAGTGCTTACTCGCGAGGCGATCGTCACCAACCCCGACATCTTTGGTAAGTCTTTAGGGGAATTGAGGCGCTATAGCTATGGTTGTCACCTGGCGCAATACACTCGCTCTGGTGTGAGGTTAAAGATTGACCCTGAACTAAGACTCGCGCGGGGCGACGTCTTAAAAATAACTGGAACTAAGGCTCACCTAAACCAGCTCATCGATAAGATCGGCTACGCGGAAAGGGATGTCAATGCTACCGACTTGCTTACTTTTTCCCTGGGGGTTTCGGGTGGCTTTATTCTCGGCCTGATCCAGATTCAGGTCGGCAACATCAGCATTGGTCTTGGTACGGCTAGTGGTGTGCTGCTGGTGGGTTTAGGCGTGGGCTATATGCGTTCTATCCACCCTAGCTTCGGGCTAGTCCCTCCTGCCACAATCTGGGTTTTCAAGCAGCTAGGTCTACTACTTTTCTTAGCAGATGTAGGAGTTAAAGGAGGGCCGCGTGTAGTAGAAGCACTTACCAGTTTGGGACCACTTCTGATTCTTTCAGCGATTGCGATCGGTACTTTACCCCTAGCAATAGGTTACTTAGTGGGAGATCGCTTTTTTAAAATGAATAAAGCACTATTACTTGGCGCTGTTGCTGCATCTGGTAGCAACACTCCTGCCATGCTAATGCTAGTAGAGGATGCTAAAAGTTCTATTCCAGCCATAGGTTACGCCGGAACTTATGCTATCACGTATATTTTTAAAATCATTGCCGCCACCTTAATTGTTTATATCGGGTCAAGTCTAGCGCAATCTCCTCTTTGACTTTTCAGTGCATCTTTATTGGTTCATGTTAAAAGTAGTTTCAATCTACTTTTAATTGACCTTTTCTACTATTTTTGCTACTAATCGAACTGATGTTTATTAAGAATTAGACCCAATGTTTCCGACGATCGGAGTTAAATTTGCGCTTGCCGCTTTGCCTGTTTGGTTATTTCCCTGTAATTCACTGTTGGCAACTGCCCCAGAAGGAGAAGATTATGCTAAAGCTACGGCTTTATGCCTGTCTTTAATTGGTCTTTCTATCTTTATTTTTAGCCGTTTGTTTGAAGAAATGGCAGTGAGAGTTGGTTTACCGCCAGTTCTAGGCGATCTAGTTGCTGGCTTAGTTATCGGTATTTCCGGATTACATATCCTCGTCTTAGAAGGGGGTCAAATTAATCCATACTTACTGAATTCGATCCAATTTTTCACCAATAGTAACCCTGAGCAGATTCAAGAAATCTTCCAAGGTCCTATTCGCATTATTGTTGAAGAATATGCTCAATTTGGGGTGGGAATTTTATTATTTTTTATTGGCTTGGAATCAGAATTAAAAGAATTGCTCAAGGTAGGAACTCAATCTGCTGCTGTTGCCGTTGTCGGCGTTACCTTGCCTTTTGTTTTCGGTTTTTTGGGATTAACTTATTTCTTTCATGTCCCCCCTCTGGCAGCTTTATTTGCAGGAGCAGCTTTAACCGCTACCAGTATCGGCATCACCGCCAAGGTCTTGCAAGATATTAATGTGCTTAAATCACAAGAAGGTCAAATTATTCTCGGTGCAGCCATTCTTGATGATATTTTGGGCATCGTCATCTTGGCTGTAGTCATCAGTATTGTTGAGACCGGAGAAATTCAAGTTGCTAAAGCTGCAAGCTTAATTATTATCGCTGCTGTCTTTATCATCGCTGCGGTATTAATGAATCGCTTTTTTGGTAACTGGTATGTAACTCAGTTAGAAAAGTTAAAAGCTCCCTCTAGTGTGGGAATGGGAGCTTTTATCCTGTTCATATTCGTGAGTTTTTTAGCTGGTTTCATTGGTCTAGAAAGTATTTTGGGTGCATTTGCCGCCGGTTTAATTTTGGGGGGAACCAAATATCGAGAAGATTTGATCGATGGAGCGAGCACTCTTTGCCTGATTTTTTCAACCGTTTTCTTTGTTTCCATTGGAGCCAAAACCGATCTTAGTGTTCTCAATCCTGCTGTGCCTGCTAATCGAGAAGGACTAATTGTAGCGGTGTTTCTGATTATCATCGCCATTGTCGGCAAAATCACGGCTGGCTTCTTTGCTTTCTCAAAAGAAAAAATCAACCGTTTAGGTATTGGAGCTGGTATGGTTCCTCGTGGAGAAGTGGGATTAGTGTTTGCTGGTTTGGGTGCTGCTACTGGTGCCCTCCCTGCTTCCATTGATGTCGCTATTGTCTTGATGGTCATTGCTACCACTTTTTTAGCTCCACCTCTATTACGAGTTATTTTCCAGCCATCTCTATCAGAGGCAGTTACATCGGAATCAGAATCTTCTGAACAACCTTCTTGACACTCTCACCGTTAAATTATTTGCTCGTCTAAATGACGAGCTCTAATTTTAACGGGAGATTCTTGGTTCAATGAGTCTCCGTTAGACGATTCAGACCAGATGAAGAATGAGCTAATTAAGCGAGGAGCCATTGCTGAAGATTCTTCGGGAGTTCATAACTGAACTTTGCTTGAACAAAAAATTAAATTAAACTCTATTGTCACCAGCTCTTTGCTGTATCAATTGGTTACTGGGAATCTCCGGAGCGAGTATCTTGTGAGTACTCTCTACTCCTGAGACGGGAAGTTTGTCCGAATTAAGCAAACCGAGTTGGACCAAAACCGTTGCCTGATCCCAGTAGATACGCTCACAAGCAATTTTGTTGTCTCGGAACTCTACCACAACAATCAGACCCAGCTCAAGGCGCTTATTAGTCGGCGCAATTCCAGGGAGCAACCAGTCCATTTGAATTGTGTGAGTGAATTTAAAGACTAGTTC
>JBFRWL010000288.1:0-5191 GCA_051439565.1 Prochloraceae cyanobacterium | reverse complement strand
TTTAATCCAAGCTCTAGAAGCAGCGCAGTGGCAGCCTATAAGTGAGGAATTTAATCGCAAACACACTAATATACTTCTGAAGGTCGATGAAGCACCCAACGCAACTAATCAAGTAGAAGACCTTTATACCTCTTCGTTTCTTTTAGGTAAGTCACCCTACGACCTAGTTTATATGGATATTATTTGGGTGCCTAAATTTGCTGCCGCAGGTTGGTTAATGCCATTATCTGACAGAATTTCTTCAGAAGAACTGGACGGATTTTTGCGCGGCGATCTTGAAGGAGGTAGCTATCAAGGAAAGCTCTATCGGATGCCCTTTCGCTCCGATGCTGGTATGCTTTATTACCGCCAAGACTTGTTAGAATCAGCAGGCTACCAACCTCCTGAGACCTTTGAGGAGCTAGTATCGATTTCTGAGGATTTGCAAAATCGGGGGTTAGCTAAATTAGGTTATCTTTGGCAAGGCAAACAATACGAAGGTCTTGCGGCTATGTTTGTAGAGATCCTAGAAGGTTATGGTGCTTTTTGGGTTAACCCAGAAACTCTAGAAGTAGGACTCGATCGACCAGAAGCAATACAAGCAGTAGAGTTTTTGCGCAGCACGCTCGAAAAAAAGATTTCTCCTGCTGGGGTTACTACCTATGCAGAAGAAGAGACCCGCCGTCTGTTTCAAAACGGTCAAGCAGTATTTTTGCGCAATTGGCCTTATGTTTTTGGTTTAGCCTCAAGTTCTGATTCTCCCATTCAAGGAAAGTTTGCTATTAAACCAATGGTTAGCGCTTCAGGGCAAAATAGTGGCGCTTGCCAGGGAGGATGGGGATTCGGTATTGCCGCAACAACCAAACATCCAAAGGAAGCTTGGGAAGTGATTAAATTTTTCACCAGCGAGGAGACGCAACGGAAATATGTCTTAGCTACTGGTTACGTTCCTAGTCGCAGGTCACTCTTTAACGACCCGCAAATTGTTGCTAAATACAATCACTATCCCCAATTACTTGAGGTAATAGAAAACTCTGCTTTACGTCCTCCCATAGCCCAATATGCCCAAGCCTCTGATATTTTACAGCGTTATCTTAGCGCTGCTTTGACCGAGAGAATGAGTCCGGAAAAGGCGATGAAAGCAGCAGCAGATGAGACGCGGAGATTATTAGCAAGAGGTAATAGCGAATTTTGAATTGATAATTTTGAATTAGGAACGCAGCGACACTGACTACTGCTGCTATTAAGGGATTAGCACCCTATCCGGTTGAATGAAAAGGCTGATTACCTCATTGATGCAGTTGATGACAAATGTACCATCTCTTGCTTATTGTTTTGATAATTCCAACCACCAAGAACCCCCTCTAGTAGGGGACGAATTTTGGCAACTTGCTCAGCACGAATAATCCAATTCCAGAAAGATTCAAACTTTTTCCAACCCCCTGCGTAAAGTAGATGTCGCATCTGTCTTTGTGTGGTAGTTTTGGCGCCAGCACCTTGGAAAATAGCTTCCCAGCGATAGAATTGGCGATAAGCTTGCCAATATCCCGATTCTAAAGCTTGAGCAGATAGCTGGGCTGGTTTATAGACAACGTGTCGAGTATCAAACAGATCCCAATTCTTGCTAGTCATACGTCCGGCAGCTGACCAACGCTGGTAAAGTGCTGTACCAGGATAAGGGGTCAAAATGTGAAAAGTAGCTGTTTCGATGCCGTGTGCTACAGCCCATTCTACAGTGCGAGCGAAAACATTTTCGTCATCTTCATCCATCCCGAAGACAAAGCTGCCATTAATCATAACGCCAAAGCTTTGTAAGCGAGCGATCGCCTCTGTATAATCACGGTTAAGATTATGATATTTATGCTGGGAGCGCAAATTCTCAACATTGAGAGTTTCAAAACCAACGAACAAACTGCGTAATCCTGATTCTACGGCTTTTTCTAATAAGCCTGGTTGCAAAATTGATTGTACCGTTCCTGCACCTTGCCAAAGGCGATCCATCCCTTTCATCCCTTCAAATAAATCTTGGGCAAATAAAGCATTGCCAAATAAATGATCGTCGAGGAAAAATAAATGACGACCCGGTAATCTCTCAATTTCAGCTAGTGCTTCATCTACGGCTTGAGTATAAAAAGCTCTTCCATCTTGATAAAAAGCATCTTTGTAGCAAAAATCACAATGATGAGGGCAACCTCGCGAAACCACTATTGAGTTAGGCACTAAATATAAGTGCCTTTTGATGAGATCGCGACGAATTGGTGGAGTCCCGATTAGTGATCTTTTTCCTCTCGAAGAATATACTGCTTGAGGATGTCCGCCCTTAAAGTCTCTCAAAAATTGCGGCCAAGTTTCTTCTGCTGGTCCTTTAAAAATTGTATCGGCATGGACAGTTGCTTCATCGGGTAATGCTGTTACGTGCAAGCCTCCAAGTGCTACATATATTCCTTTTTCACGGTAGCGATCAGCAATAGCATAAGCACGATAGGCAGAGGTAATATAAACCTGAATCACAACCAGATCTGGTTCGTCATTGCAATGCAAAACTTCGACGTGTTCATCAACTAGTTCGAGCGTATCGTCAGGACTGAAAAAAGAGGCAATAGTGGCCAGCCCTAAAGGTGGAAACAACGAATACTTAATACTACGTCGATTAGAACCAATCGCTTCACTCAATGCAGGTAAAATTAATTTGACTTTCATGTGCTCGCATGGACTCCATGCCGCCATTGTTCATGTTTAGCTTATCATTGAAGTTTAGTACCAACCGCCTGAACATTCTGACGCGCCGCATTCTCCCTCCGTACCGTAGGGACGGGGGGAGTAGTTCATAAAAAATTTTCTCGTCTCCTCTGCTAGAAAGAGGAGAAATTTTTTCCAGAAGTAAATTTTGGGTTGAGAGCAGAGGCGATTTATTTTCAAGTGTAATTACAACCCATTTATTTTCAAAAGTATTGCCGTTTCGGAAGATTCTTAAAGATTAAAAGTCAAGTAATTAATTACTATCAGCTTAATCAGACACAAAATTTGGTATTGAAACTTGAAAAAACAATTGGGTTTTATTGATTTTTTATGACTTTTTCAGCACATACTACTTACTTATCGAACTGAAGTTTCAAAAGGCTTATATTTACCCCCTAAAGCTTCCACAATAGCGCGAGTATTGGCAACTAACATCTTGACGTAAGTATCCCCTTCGCTACCAGCGGCACCGAGAGAGTCAGAATAGAGTTCTTGTGGTGCTAATTTGACTTTAGCTTCCTTGGCAACGGTTTTAATCAGGCTGGGATTAATAGTTGTTTCGGCAAAAATCGCTGGCACCTGACTTTTGACGATCGCATCTGCTAAATTTTTTACTGTCTTGCCACTAGGCTGTTCTTCGGTACTAATGCCAATGAGAGTCCCGATAACTTCTAACCCGTAAGCATTAGCATAATATTGAAAAGCATCGTGGGTAGTGACTAGCTTGCGTTGGGTTTCTGGGATAGTTTCGATCTGTTGAGCGATCCAGGTATCGACGCGCTTTAATTCTTCAGTCAGTCGCGCTGCATTCTCAGTAAATTCTGCTCGCTCTTCTGGCGATAATTCAATCAAGCGATCGCGTATGGCGTTGACCATTTTGATGGCATGTTCCGCATCCCCCCAAACGTGAGGATCTGGAACTTTTTCGCCTTCGTCTTCGAGATCCAGAGGCTTGACAACTTCCCCCACAGCAAGTTTCTGCGCCTTAACCCCAGCTGCATAAATTAGTTTAATTAGCCCTGGTTCTAGATTGTAGCCGTTATACACAATCAAATCTGCTTTTTCGAGAGCGATCGTGTCTTGAGGTATTGGTTCGTAAACGTGGGGATCGGCTCCCGGTTTGAGAATCCCCTGATGCTCAATTTCATCTCCTCCCACCCGTTCAGTCAAATCGGCAATGATGGTGCTAGTAGAAACTACCCTCGGCTTTTGATTATCTTTTGTCGTATTACTTGGCACTTGCGACTGACAGCCACTAATCCAGAGTCCCAGTACCACACCTACTAAGCCGATCCGCATTAAAGACGTTTTCATAATCTTCTCACAATTATTTTCATATTCTTTTCATTTTTAGAGTATTCTGGAAAAAGAGCAAGAGCCAGCGGAATTTTTCCATGAATAATTTAGCAACAATTACCGTCAGCAATCTGGCAGTTTACTACCGCAAGCTTGAGGCGTTGAGGAATATCATGCTAAAGGTGGAACCAGGACGGCTTACAGGAGTGATTGGTCCTAATGGTGCTGGTAAAAGTACTCTGATCAAAGCGATGCTAGGCTTGATTCCGGTCAGTAGTGGCTCTGTTTTGTATGGCGATCGACCCCTAGAGGACCTGTTAGAAACGGTGGCTTACGTTCCCCAGCGATCGCAAATAGACTGGACTTACCCCGTCACTGTCTGGGACGTAGTCATGATGGGTAGAGTGCGCCAAACTGGTTGGTTTCGTCGTTTTTCCCATGCCAGTCGTAGAATTGCTGCACAAGCCTTAGAGAAGGTGGAAATAAGTGCTTACCGCAACCGTCCCATCGGTCAACTTTCAGGAGGACAGCAACAGCGAGTATTTTTAGCGCGATCGCTAGCTCAGCAAGCAGAAATTTTCTTCTTTGACGAGCCGTTTGTGGGTGTGGATCAAAAAACCGAGAACATCATCTTTAACATTTTTCACGAATTAGCTGATGCTGGCAAAACCGTGCTAGTTGTCAACCACGATTTGGGAGAATCTATTACTAATTTTGACAACTTAATTCTGCTCAATAAGGAATTGATTGCTGCTGGTAAAAGAGAAAATGTACTCAGGGAAGAAAATCTTTACCGCGCTTATGGTGGTAAAGTAATGTTTTTTTCAGAAAAACAATTAGCAGCATGAGAAAATATTTATAAATCCCTAAATATGTCTATATTAGAAACACTAATTGAACCTTTACAGTATGGTTTTATGCAGCGATCGCTGATCGAGGCGATTATTGTAGGAATTATTTGCGCTGTAGTTGGTAGTTATCTAATGGTACAGCGACTGGCTTTATTAGGAGATGCTATTAGTCATTCCGTATTGCCAGGTTTAGCGATCGCTTTTTTGTTGGGAGCAAATATCTTTGTCGGTGCATTTATTGCTGGGTTAATTAGTACTGTCTTCATTAATATAATTAGGACGCGATCGAATATCAAAGAAGATGCAGCAATGGGGATCGTGTTTAG
>JBFRWL010000287.1:0-4763 GCA_051439565.1 Prochloraceae cyanobacterium | reverse complement strand
GATCCGCCCTTAGTAAGTTTTTCCCCAAGCCAGCAAGCTCTTAGGCACTCAAAGCTCAGTCTGCGCTTTAAAGCAACGATCGCAGCGATCGCCTTGACAGCACTGCCAATATTAACAGTAGGATTTATCTCCTATCGCTTGGCTAGCAAGTCAATGCAAAAAAAGATTATCGCCGAGCAAGAAGGTCGTACTATCGATCTAGCCCACGAAGTTGGCATATTTACCCAGCAAATCCTCGAAGATACTCAAGCGATCGCCTCTTCACCATTACTGACAGATCCAAAATTCAGCCGAATGATTGCTGAGCAGGATAGGGTAATTTTACTTAATAGTTTAATTAATGCTAAACAGGAAAAATATGACAATATTGCCATCTTTAATTTACAAGGTAAGCTACTATTTCAGTCCAAATCGGCTCAACCTTTAACAGAAGATCGCGACTACTCTCAACAGAAGTACTTTCAACGAGCGATCGCCACTAGAGAACCTGTTTTTAAAAATTCCCAATCAGAAGATCGAGCTGATTCTGCCATTTTAACAGTAGCAGCACCGATTAAAGAGAAAGGAACGGGCAAACCTATTGGCATGGTTGTTACTCGAATGTCCTTAGAGAAATTAGACCCTATATTTGAACATATTGTGTCGGAGGGTTGGGAATTCAAATTAATCGATACTGAAGGGATAATTTTTTGGTTTGGCTCGCTCCGCGAGGAAGATTTAATGGAAAATGAGGTTGGTAGCGATATTGATAGTTTGCCTTCCTTGCGAGCCAAAGTGTTGCAAAAGGCATTCTCAGGTAAAGCCAATCCCCAAGATTATTCCCACCTAATCTCCACCGAGGTTGCCTACGATCGTGGAGACAATCAAGACGTTTTAGTCAGCTTTATTCCCCTAAGAGCAATAAAAGACCTAATGGAGCCAGATTGGGGTTTAGCTACTTCTCGCTATATCACAGAAGCCTTTGCTCCTATAGAACATTTGCGCCTCACCCTGTTGCTAGGAAGTGCTGTCGCCGCTACAGTGGTCGGGGCGATCGCTGCTTGGCTGGTCAACCGAGCTATGCGTCCGATTGTCAGTGCTGCTGGTGTGGTCGAAAAAATTGGTCAGGGCAATTTAAATATCCGCCTCTCAGTAAGAGGTAGCGACGAAATAGGGATGCTGTTTGGCAACATTAACCATATGGCTTCCCAGCTAAAGATACTTTTAGACGAACAAGCAATCTCCGCGTCTCAGTCCCGCTTTTTAGCAGAAATTACTGGAGCGTCTGTTGTCGATCAACTAGAACTAGAGCGATTGTTCGAGCGAGCAGTTGCTAAAGCTAGAGAAATTCTCCAGCTAGATCGGATGCTCATCTACCGTATCAACTCGGATGGTAGCGGCTATGTAAATTACGAATCAGTCGCAAATTCCTTCCCCAGAGCCTATAACTACAAGGAACTAAACTCCTATATTTCTCAGCAATTGGTACAAGAATACTGCACCGGGCAGATGGGGGCTAATACTGACATAACCCAAGCAGGGTTACATCCTCAGTACTTACAGTTATTAGAGCGCTTGCAGGTCAAGGCAGATCTCGTAGTGCCTTTAATACAACAGGGACAACTCTACGGTTTGTTAATGGCTCATCACTGTCAAACTACTCATTCTTGGCAAACTAGGGAAATTAACTTTATCAAGCAGTTAGCAGCTGAATTGGAAGTAACTTTAGATCGCTTAGCGCTTTTAGAGGAAAGGGAAAAACAAGTTAAGCGTTCTGAGTTACTTAAAGACATGACTCTCAAAATTTCTGGCTCTTTCAAGATAGAAGAAATTTTCAAGATCGGATTACGTCAGCTTCGGAAGGCTCTTGAAGTAGAGCGGGCAATTGTTTTAACTTATTCAGACGAAGAAATATGGGAGGTAATTGCCGAAGTGGTAGATCCTAATTATCCTGCCGCGATCGGAGTTGCTCTACACAAAGATTGCTTAGATCCACAGTACTTTATCCAAAATCAGCAAGATAAGGTAAAGGCAATTGCCTCTCTAGAAGAAGCAAATTTGTCTCAAGAAGCTCGTCAAGAACTACAGCAGTTTAGGATCGAAGCCTATTTAGCCGTTCCGATTGTGGTCGGCAATTCTTTTGAGGCTTTATTGATGGTTAATCAATGCGATCGCCCTCACCACTGGCACCAATCAGAGATTGATTTTATTTCTCAAGTAGCTACTCAAGTAGGAATCGCTCTCGAGAGGATCGATCTGATGGAACAGCAAAGAATAGCTAAAGAAGAACTAGAAAGGCGAGCCTTAGAATTGCTTCAGGAAGTAGACCCTATCTCAGACGGAGACCTGACTATTTCTGCCAGAGTTACCCCAGATGAAATCGGTACGGTGGCTGACTTTTACAATGCCACCATTGAAAACTTGCGCTTGCTGGTAACTCAAGTTAAAGCCACATCCACTCTAGTAGCAACTACCACCAAAAACAATCAAACTTCTGTCAAGGCTCTCTCCCAAGGTGCTCGCCAGCAGAGTGAGGAGCTAGAAGCAGCTCTGAATCGCATTCAAGAAATGGCTAACTCGATTAGTGAGGTAGCGAGCAATGCCGCCGAAGCAGCTAGCGAGGTCCAACAAGCTTCTCTACTCGTCCGTGAAGGGGAGATAGCGATGAATCGTACTGTAGAAGGGATGGTGGCTATTCGTCAAACAGTGGCAGCAACCGCCAAAAAGTTAAAGCGCCTGGGAGAATCTTCGCAAAAAATCTCGAAAGTGGTCAATCTGATTAGTAAATTTGCCGAACAAACTAATTTGTTGGCGCTCAACGCCTCAATTGAGGCAGCTCATGCGGGAGAGCAGGGCAAGGGTTTTGCTGTGGTCGCCGATCAGGTAAGAAACTTGGCTAGACAATCAGCACTAGCTAGTGAAGAGATCGAGCAGATTGTAGAAATGATCCAAACAGAAACCAATCAGGTGGTGGCGGCGATGGAAGCTGGAACTGCTCAAGTAGTAGCCGGAACCGATCTAGTAGATGAAACCCGCTATTCCCTGGAGAAAATTGCTAGTGCCAGCACTCAGATTAACCAGTTGGTGGAGGCGATCGCCAAAGCAGCCGCAGACCAATCCCAAGAGGAACGCGCTGTGAGCCAAACTATGGTAGAAGTCGCGGCAATTTCTCAGCAAACTTCTGCTGCAGCTACCTCCGTTTCTGACTCTTTTGAAGAACTGCTGGCAGTTGCTGAAAAACTACAAACAAGTGTCGATCGCTTTATAGTTCAATAGCGGTAATTTATACTAATTCTCGAAAATAACGAGAGACTTAGGAGAAGTTAGGGAACAGGGAACAGTGAGGACAAGGGTTTGATCTTTTTTTATGAATAAAAAGTATTTTTTATCTCTCCAGCCACTTTTGAGAAATGGTAGCTAAAATTTCGCCGACAGAGTTTTATAATCAACTTGCATCAACCTATGATGCTACCTTCAAAGACCCTAGAATTGATGCTCAGCATTTGAAAGAAGCCGCTAAAATCTTTCACAAGTATAATACTCATGCGGGTGGTAGCTTGTTAGATCTAGGATGTGGCACTGGTCTATTGAGAGAGTTGCTGAAGGGAGAATTTGAATATACAGGAATCGATCTGGCCGAAAACATGCTTCATTATGCTTCAGAGCGAGGTTATAAGATTATTCACCAACCGCTTGAAGCTGCGCTTCCTCAAATTCCAGATTGTTCCTATGACTTTGTTTTTGCTTTAGGTTCTTTACTATTTATTGAGGATATTCATTCAACTCTGGCACATATTAACAGAATTGCCCGTAAGTCAATTCTCTTGAGTCTTGACAATCTGACACAAGAGTTTGTCAATAATGCCACTGTAACGGTTTATAATCACTCGCAAGTTTCCATCTCCAATGCCAAAGAAGATTACACGATTAGAGGGTGGCGATCTCCTACTACGGGAATCACCATACAAACGAGAATGATTTATCTAGAAAAAATAAATCTCAGCTAATTTTTGATTGAGAGCATTATCGTCCTTAAATCTTACAAAACCTTAGAGGACAATAGCGATCGCACTTTATTCCCTCGAACCCTAAAGTGTGTCCAAACAACTCAATTTTAATTTTTGGGTATTAAATAATTGAGATGAAATTGCTGTGTCTAGCATCAAGGGAACTTATTTTCTTGTTTCTAGAATTGACAACAACAAGTTTCCAGGTCACCTTGAAAAAGCACTTAGAGAATCACTGCCCTCTGAAAGTGATTAAGATCTTGGCATCAATGTAATCTAGCTCGCTGTTTAATTTGTATCTCGTAATCCTACTGAATTTCTAGACAACTCCAGACAACTTAACCGTAATTATCCAGTAGAAATACATGGGGGAAATCCTGATAATACAGCTAAGCAGTTGAGAAGATAATCGAGGAGTGTATTACTTTGGGTATATTTAAACCATTTCGCTGGCTCAATAAACAAGAGATTGAAACAGTAGCGACTGAACTTCTTTTGAGAATGGAACTAATCCCCTCCTATGCTCACAACTGGCCTTTAGATACCACTAAAGTCGCTGAATTTTTGGGTTTAGATGTAGTTTGGGATACCATCCCTGATGATCAAATTGGTCAAATTGCTGGTAAGCTTTTACCTTTAGAGCATCTGATTGAAATTAATGAGGAGCTTGCTCAAATGCACGGAGCAATAGGAGAAGCTACTATTGCTCACGAAATTGGACATTGGCTTCTGCATATTAATCCTCTAGCCGTTCAGAGATTCTTAAAACTGCAAGCT
>JBFRWL010000286.1:0-14847 GCA_051439565.1 Prochloraceae cyanobacterium | reverse complement strand
GTCTGACAGGATGGTTCTCATTACGCAATGGTCAGAAAACAGTTAATGACCTTGTCAGTCAATTACTCAATGAAGTAAGTTACCACGTCCGCCAGCATCTCAATAACTACGCAGACATTCCTCATCAACTTAATCAGATAAACGCCAATGCTATTCGTAGTGGTTTATTGAATGTAGAAGATTTCTCTCTTTTAAAATATCATTTTTGGCAACAAATCCAATTGTTCTCGGCGGCTAGCTACATTCAATTTGGTAATGCTCAAGGAGAATTCATCGGTATCGAAAGGATGAATAATGGCACGTTTAACGTTGAAGTTAAAGATAAAGAAGTTACTGGAGAGGACTTATATACTTATTTGATGGATAATCGAGGAGGGCAAACCTCCCAACGATTGTCAGTGGTCAAAAATTATGACGCACGGGTGCGACCTTGGTATCAAGCAGCAGTAATAGCTGGCAAACCTACCTGGAGCGAAATTTATCAATTTTCTAGTCGAGAAGTAGTGCGGCTAGGTACTACTGCTGTTCAGTCTGTTTACAACGAGAGTGGTAAATTTCTCGGTGTTGTCGGTACTGATATTATTCTCTCCCAACTTAGCGATTTCCTCAGTAGCTTGAAAATCAGTGAATCTGGGCAGATTTTTATTATTGAACGAGATGGCTTGCTGGTAGCTAGTTCGACTCTAGAGCAACCAGCGATCGTTAACTCTAAAAAAGAAGCTCAGAGAATTCAAGCACAAAACAGTACTTATGTTTCAACTAGGACTGCTAGCAAAGAATTAACAGCACAATTCGGCAAGCTAGCTACAATTAATCACACTCAGCAATTTGATTTTAGACTCAAGGGTCAGAGATATTTTGCTCAGGTTTCTCCTTTTAATGACGATCGCGGGATTGACTGGCTGATTGTAGTAGTAGTGCCAGAATCAGATTTTATAGGGCAAATAAACGCCAACACCCGCACTACCATTTTGCTATGCTTGGGAGCCTTAACAGTGGCTACCATACTGGGAATATCTACTTCTCGCTGGATTACTAAGCCAATTGGTCGTTTAAGCGCAGCATCGGCGGCGATCTCACAGAGTCTCGGCGAAGGCGCGATCGCTAGTGGCAATTTAGAACAAAAAGTTAAAACCAAGAGTGTCAAAGAGTTGACAATTCTTACCCAATCTTTCAACCAGATGGCACAGCAATTGCAAGCATCTTTTGCCGCTTTAGAGAAAACTAATAGAGAGCTGGAAAAAAGCAATGAAGAACTAGAAATCCGCGTCGAACAAAGAACCAACCAACTAAAACAAGCCAAAGAAGTTGCTGAGGTTGCTAATCGCGCTAAAAGCCAATTCTTGGCGAATATGAGTCACGAGTTGCGCACCCCACTTAACGCTATCCTGGGATTCACTCAACTCATGAGTCGAGACTCATCTTTGAATCGAGAACAACAAGAAAATTTGGGAATTATTAGTCGCAGCGGCGATTATTTGTTGTCCTTGATTAATGACGTTCTCGATATGTCTAAAATCGAGGCAGGTAGAATTGCCCTTTCTCAAAATAGCTTTGACCTCTATCGCCTGGCAGATATCATAGAAGAAATGTTGCAGTTCAAAGCTCAATCCAAAGGCTTACAGTTCCAAATCCAAATTGACCCAGAAGTACCACAATATCTGCGCTCCGACGAACGGAAATTGCGTCAAGTGTTGCTTAATATTCTTAACAATGCGATCAAATTTACTCAAGAAGGCAGCGTCACGCTCCGCGCCTCAGCTTTTTTCGAGCCAGAAGCTAAACAAAGGACAAATGGCGAAGGACAAGTGACAATTTACTTTGAAGTTGAAGATACTGGTCCTGGTATTGGTCCAGAAGAATTAAATATTTTGTTCAATCCCTTTGTGCAAACAGAAACCGGACGGCAATCTCAACAAGGAACGGGTCTGGGTTTAGCCATTAGCCGGAAATTCGTGCAAATGATGGGAGGAGATATCGCAGTTAGCAGTACTTTGGGTCAGGGAACGCTCTTTAAATTTGACATCCAAGTCCAACTGGCAGAAGTAGGGAAAGTTCAAAGTGAACAACCAACTCGACAGGTTATCGGATTAGAATACGGACAACAAAAATATCGCATCTTGGTGGTGGAGGATGCTCTCGAAAATCGCCAACTGTTGGTCAAACTTCTCACCTCCGTTGGCTTTACAGTGCGCGAGGCAAAAAATGGGCAAGAGGCAGTTGCTCTTTGGAAAGAGTGGAAACCTCACTTAATCTGGATGGATATGCGAATGCCAGTGATGAATGGCTATCAAGCTACCCGAGCAATTAAATCTCAGCTGGAGAGTCAGACCACAGTGATTATTGCCCTGACTGCCAGTACCTTTGAAGAAGAGCGAGCTATGGTGCTATCGTCTGGTTGCGACGATTTTGTGCGCAAGCCCTTTCGAGAGGCACAAATTTGGGCAAAGATGGCTCAGCATTTGGAAATACGTTATCTTGTGGAAGAAAGGGAAATCATAGCAAATATTAAACACCAAAGCAGCAATCAAGATACGATAGTTGAAGCTTCCTGGTTGGGAGTAATGCCTGCTCAATGGTTGGCAAAGTTATATCAGGCGGCTGCACAACTTGATGAGCAGTTGATTAATCAGTTAATTGCTCAGATTCCCGAAGAACAAAGACCTCTAGCTCAAGCCCTCTCCCAAAAAGCTTATGACTTTGATTTTGAGCAGATTATGAAGCTTGCTCAACAAGCTGCCAATCGATGAAAAAGCATCAGTATGTTAATTTTGGCAAAGATAGCCAAAAAACTATCTTAATCGTAGACGATTCGCCAGATAATCTTCGTCTCCTGTGCTCTACTCTAAGCGAGCAAGGCTATGAAGTTCGATGTGCTAAGAGTGGCTCAATGGCTTTAACAGGAGTGCGAAATTTTCTGCCAGATTTAATTTTGCTCGATATCAAAATGCCAGAGATGAACGGCTATGAGGTTTGTCAAAAGCTGAAGGCTAACGAGCAAACTTGCAAAATTCCCATAATTTTTCTCAGCATTCTCGATGAATCCTTCGATAAGGTCAGAGCCTTTGCAGTGGGAGGAGTAGACTACATAACTAAACCTTTTCAGGTTGAGGAGGTTTTAGCTCGCATTAACCATCAACTTGACTTGCAAACTGCTAAAGCAGAAGTTTGTCAGTTGAACGCGGAATTAGAAGAAAAAGTCCAACAGCGGACGGCAGAATTAGAAGCAGCTAATCGAAAGCTCAAAAGAGAAATTAGCGATCGCATCCAGGCACAAATTCTAGCCAAAGATAGCCAGGAAAAACTGGAGAGTATTCTTAATTATCTGCAACAAGTAGTCTGGTCTGCTGAGATACAAACCTTAAAATTGCTTTACCTCAATCCAGCTGTTCAAAAAGTTTACGCTCGACCGATCGCCGAATTTTTCCATAATCCCAAGCTGTGGTTAGAAGTGGTTCATCCCGAAGAACGGAATATGGTCGAGCAGTCTATGCCCGTACTGCTATCTAAAGGCAGCATAGAGTTAGAGTATAGGATTTTGCTCCCTAATGGAGAAGTGCGTTGGCTGAGCGATCGCCGCCAGGTAATTTACGATATCAATGGGGTTGCCATGCGGCTGGATGGTATTATTGACGACATCACCAAACGCAAGCGGGTCGAGCAAAAATTAATCCACGAGGCGCTCCACGATCGCCTCACTGGTCTGGCTAATCGCACCCTGTTTGTGGATCGTCTAGAGATGGCAATTAAACGAGCTAAAAGGCACCAAGATTATTTGTTTGCTTTGCTCTTTATTGATCTCGATCGCTTCAAGATTGTCAATGACAGTCTGGGGCATTCGATAGGAGATCTACTTTTAATAGCGATCGCTCGCTTGCTCGAGCAATGCTTGCGTGCTAACGATACCATTGCTCGTTTTGGAGGAGATGAGTTTACTGTTCTTCTCGACGAACTCCAAGAAATTACCGATGCTACCAACATTGCCCAACGAATTCTCGAACAATTAAAATCCCCTTTTAATCTTGAGGGTCATTCTGTTGTTACCAGCGCCAGCATCGGTATTGTTTTCAGTTCCGAGAACTACAAAGGTGCGAGCGAGATCATGCGGGATGCTGACATTGCTATGTATCGTGCCAAAGATCATGGTAAGGGACGTTATGAGATTTTCGCCCGAGCAGGTAAACAAAAATCAATACCCTGCTACAAATCAGAGACAGAAAAATAAGTCCCCGACTAGGACAGCAGACAGACCCTTGTTGATTAATCTCCAAAGAACCAGCTCAATAACACTACTAAAACTATTATTAGTCCATACCAGCCAAGTAACTGTAAGTAATTGAATATATTCAGAGGGATAAATACCAAAACTTGTGAGAATAAAAAGTTGCTCATCAAGATAAAAACTAGCAAGACAATTAAAGCCATATCCCAGTCCTAATTCCCCACACTCCCAACACTTCCCACACTTCCTAAACTTCCCACACTTCCCACACTTCCCACACTCCCAACACTTCCCACACTCCCCGTCCCCTGACATGACAATTAACCTTGTATTAATTACACAGATTCGGGACTCGATCGCATTATAATCTTATAGTAAGGACGAGTCAGGGTGATATCGAGAACGAAAAAGCCAGCTTTTTCTCCCCTTATTCCGCCTACTACCCCTGCTCCCCCTACACCCCTACTTATCTCAACTATATTTGATTGAATACAGAAATTACTCGTGCTACTTTCACTGATTGCTGACTTTCGTATCATCTTTGAACGAGACCCTGCTGCTCGTAATTGGCTAGAGGTTTTATTCTGCTACCCAGGTTTACAAGCATTACTGTTTCATCGCTTTGCTTATTGGCTACATCAAGTAGGCATTCCCTTAATTCCTAGATTAATTTCTCACTTTGCTCGCTTTTTAACAGGGATTGAAATACACCCAGGAGCCCAAATTGGCAACGGCGTATTTATTGACCACGGTATGGGAGTTGTTATTGGGGAAACTGCTATTGTTGGAGACTATTCGCTGATTTATCAAGGAGTAACCCTCGGCGGAACTGGCAAAGAAACTGGCAAACGTCACCCTACTCTAGGAGAAAATGTCGTCGTCGGTGCGGGAGCAAAAGTCCTTGGCAATATCCAAATTGGCAATAACGTTCGCATTGGTGCAGGCTCGGTAGTTTTGCGCGATGTTCCTTCTGACTGTACCGTAGTTGGCGTACCCGGTCGAGTTGTTTATCGGTCTGGAGTGCGCGTTAACCCCCTCGAACACGGTAATTTACCTGACTCGGAAGCTGCTGCAATCCGTATCTTAGTAGATCGTATCGAGAAGCTAGAAGGACAAATAGAAGAATTGCAGCGATCGCACTCGGAAAATACTGCTTTGGTTACTGCGGCACTTTCAGATCTACCTAGTTCAGAAAGTTTCAGTCCAACTGGTGAGTGTTGTTACCTTCAAGAGAAGGAACTTAGAGAGTTTTTAGATGGAACAGGCATTTAAAAGTTAGTTACTATTTCTGATAATAATTTGGGGGACTTTACTAGCGCGATCGCTTGAGTCCTCCTTTTTATTGCGCTCAAACTTGATAACAAATCAGCTATATTCAAGTTTTTAACAAAAGAAGAAGTAATGAGGAGTTAGCTGTTTCTTAACTTTTACTTTTTTAATCAACTTCTTCTGATTAATTTAACCCAGCTACTTATATGTAGCAATAATTGAGAAAAATGGTATAAGAAATAACAATAATATGGTTTTTATTTATTTTGGAGATTAGTAGTGATAGAAATTAATAGTTATTTGTGATTAGAATCAGTCTTTATTTAAGATTTAATAAAATTGGTTTTTCGTGGAAATACTTAGTTGTTGATTATCCTAGAATTTAGGTGGTCTCCCTCCTGAAATCTATTTTTAATAATCAAACTTTGCTAAGCTAAATCCAATGCTCTTTCGCCATCAAAGTGAAATATTCTCTTGCACCCATAAGCTTCTCAGAAATCCTCATGATGTTCTAGCCTATCAAGAAAGAAGTAATGCTTGGATTAAAATGCAAGCATTTGATAAAGCAATATTTGATTTAAACCAAGCTATCAAAATCAATAATAGAGATGCCAAACTCTATTACAATAGAGGTCTGGCATACGTTGGTATCAAAAATTATCAACAAGCTATCTCTGATTGGAGCCAAGCAATTCTACTCGATCCTCAATATGCATCAGCTTATCAAAATCGAGGACAAACCTACGCTATTTTGGAGCAGTCCGATCGAGCAAGAGAAGATTTTGAGCAAGCACTAAAAATTAATCCTAACTATGCTTTGGTCTACCGCAATCGAGCTTTACTATATTACTCTCTCCGCAAGTACAAGCAAGCCATAGCAGATTACCAAAAATCAATTCAGCTAGAAACAAATAATGATTTAGCTATATATAACCAAAAAATTCTCATAGTGCTCCTAGAAAAAGAAAGCAACGCCAGGAAGAATTGCCAACTAGCTGGCGCTACTAACAAGCAAGACAATAGTAATGATAAGCCTATTAAGAAAAACAGAATTTGGCTGACTAATAAACTTAATCTAGGAGTAATTGCTGGAGCAGTAGTTTTTGTCCTGTTAGCGCCATTAGTTAATTCAGTCTTCTCAGAAGAAGAATCAGAATCTTTTCAATTTGTCGCTCCAGTAGAGTTTACCAAAACCTTAGTAGAAGCTCCTGTAATTGCTATGCCACCGGAGAACAAGCAAGAATTTCTGGTTGCATCAGAAGCTGTGAAAACCTTTAAAGAGGTTGAGGGTGTCCCCTCTGGCTTATTTTACTATGGCGGCAGCACCAGTTGGGCTCCTATTCGCTCCCAAGTAGATTCACTTATTCAAGCGCACAAACCAGAATTTAAGTTAAGTTATCACCAACATCCAGTTCTAATGGCAAACTCAAGTTTGGGGATTGAGATGTTACTAAACGATCAATTAACCATTGCTCAATCTTCCCGTCCTCTCAAAGTGCAAGAGTATCAATTAGCTCAAGAGCAAAATTTGACTCTCAAGCAGATTCCTATAGCTATTGATGGAATTGCGATTGCTGTTCATCCCAGCTTAAATATTCCTGGTTTGACGCTGGCTCAACTACAAGACATTTATACGGGTAAAATTATTAACTGGCAGCAAGTAGGCGGTCCTAACCTAGAAATTATTCCCTACTCCAAATCTCCCTATCTCAGCGGTACTGCTGAGTTTTTTGTCAAACACGTCATGAATAAGAAAATCCTCGGTTCCAATGTTAGATTAGTCAGGAGTGTCACCGAAGGGATCCAAGATGTTGCTAGCCAGCAGGGTTCAATTTTTTATACTTCTGCATCGGAAATTGTCGGACAATGTACGGTTAAGCCACTTCCCATTGGAGATAACCAAAACAATTTAATTCCACCCTACATCGAACCTTTGGTGCCACCAGAACAATGCCCTGAACGTCGCAATCAAATTAATCATCAGGCATTTCAGGCAGAACAATATCCACTGATTCGTCCTCTCTACTTGATTATTAAGCAAAACGGCAAGGTTGAAGAACACGTAGGATTAGCTTATGCTAATATGCTTCTTTCCGAACAGGGACAAAAACTAATTGAAAAAGCAGGATACGTACCTGTGCGATCGAAAAACTAATCAGCTTGGTTTTCTAAGTAATAGTTTCTATATTGTTGGTATTGAGAGAAGTGATCGAAAAGTTGCTGTTGTTGCAATTCCCTCTGGTGTTTTCGTAGTTGTCTTTTTGTAAGTCTCCTATTTGTAGATCTGCTGTTAGATTCTGAAATTATGCTACTTTGAGCGCTCGTTTTCTGATCGGAGGAAGGACTGTAATCCGACAAAGTAGAATTTACTCTTCCAGATGGCTGAGACTCATTGAGAAACTCACTTTTAGGTTCAGAAGAAGACGGGCACATATAGGATAAATCCATAACTTCTCCAGATGGGGTAACTATAAGGCATTCTGACTCTTGTTGAGCTGTAGCTCTAGTAGTTATTCCAGCAATACCCAGGCTCAGTAAACTAATAGCTCCTAGATTAAGTATTACTAGCTGGTTAAGCTTATTCATTACTTCATACCGTTTCTAACAGTGGGACTCTATATAGCAATCCGATTTGATTCGTGAATTAGCTGGTAAAGACAGGGAATGGGAAGGAACAGAAATCACACAGTTCCTTTCCATTCTTTTCTCACCAATGACTTACGATTGCTATAGGCGCATAATATCAATAATTTATAGCGTTTTCAAATCAAAGACAACAAGACTTAATTACTTCTTTACTGATTCCTGCTTCCGCCCTTTGCCTTCTGCCCTCTGCCTTATACTTTCATTTAAGACAGTATCAACTTGTCTGAGAAGATAATCTAAAGTAGAAGAATTATCTAAAACCACGTCAGCAAGAGCTACTTTTTTTTCTAGAGCAAGCTGGCTATTTATTCGAGCATTTGCCTGTTTTTCGTTCAAACTATCTCGCTCGATTATTCTCCTAATTTGCTGTTCATAAGGGCAGTACACTAGCCAGATTTCTGTAACTAAATCAGTCATGTTAGCTTCAAATAATAAAGGCACCACTAACACAACAAGATCAGCTTTTATTTGCTTAAGTTCCGACTCTAATTTAGAGCGTACATAAGGATGAATTTTTTTTTCTAACCAGCCTCTTTCTTCTAAGTTATTAAAAATAATTTTTCCTAAAAGTTGGCGATCGAGTATACCATCAGGCAATTGAATTTTATTTCCATATCTGTTAACAATTTCCTGCAAAATTGGCGAACCTGGTTGTACGGCTTCTCTGGCGTAGATATCAGCATCTAAGACAGGTAGGTGATATTTTTCTGCGAGATACTTAGATACAGTAGTTTTACCAGTACCAATACCCCCAGTTAAACCGATCGCGCGTTGAGGATGATTAGGCATTATTACTTAGCAGCTATTGTGATGGGAAAATTGCTAGCGACCGACAATGTCTATTATGTTATTTAAAAAATTCTTGCTAATTATATCATTTTCTTAGTAGGCTATTTTATTGACCATATTTTGATGTCATAATCAAGAAAACCCTTGGAAAGCTAGTACCAAGGGCAACGTAACCGTGAGAAAATATACTCATCTATCTTAACGAATCTTTTCAATTTCTGAGGAGGCGATCGTGGAAACAACCGTACCTAAGTAATCTCACACAAAGAAGTAACGAGTTTTTTCCTAACACCTAACACCTATCTTCGCCATTCAATTCACGAATCAAATAGAATCGCTATCCCTATATATCTTGATAAACTAATTCAATAATGAGGAATTAGGGAGAGGAAGCTGTGTTAGACGAACAAGCGAAAAAGACAATGTTGCGCCAGATTCCGCACGGTGTCTACATCTGTGGGGTCAAAGATGGTGAAGAATTGAATGGCTTTACGGTTAGCTGGTTGATGCAATCATCTTTTAAGCCACCTATGGTAGTTAATTGTGTTAAACAAGATTCTGGCTCCCACGAAATGATTAAAAAGAGTGGAGTGTTTGCTATCAGTTTTCTCGACAGCGGACAAAAAGACTTAGCTGCTAAATTCTTTCAGCCTAAGCGCCGCGTTGGCAATAAATTCGAAGATGTAGAATTTTACCAAGGAGAAGCAACAGGCTGTCCAATTATTTCTGATTCCCTCGGTTATATAGAATGTCAAGTCATTGGTTCAGTCGAAAAAGGCGACCATACTGTATTTGTCGGGGAAGTAATTGGTTCAGGTATCCATCGAGAAGGAAAAGCACTCGTACTTGAGGATACTGGCTGGCAGTACGGTGGCTAGAGTCTGGAGATCTGGACTACTCGGTAAAAAAGAGAGAGGGGGAGATGTGGAGAGGGGAGACAAGTGAGACAAGGGAAATAAGGGATAAATCAACAGCTAACAGCTAAATGTGTGTAAGCTTAAGTAAATATGGGAGAAATCGATCATTATGCCCTTAATCAAGATACAATCTTCTGTCTCGGCACCAACACAAACAAGCATTAACGAACTGCTGAAAACTCTGTCGGCGAAGTTAGCCAAGCATTTGGGAAAACCTGAATCTTATGTCATGACTGCTTTTGAGCCAAATGTTGCTATGACCTTTGCTGGAAGTTTCGATCCAGTCTGCTACGTAGAAGTGAAAAGCATTGGTAACATGAGTTCGGCACAAACTAAGGCAATGAGTCAGGATTTTTGCCAGCAGATTAATGAGAAGTTGGGGGTGCCAACTAACCGTATTTATATCGAGTTTGCCAATGCTACAGGTTCGATGTGGGGTTGGAATAGCGCTACTTTTGGCTAATCGTCAGGGAGAAGCTACTCAACTAAGATAGCTGTTACGCATCGCTGTTTTAAGCAAAATTGGGGGGTTATAGTGTGGTAAACATTAGACTAAAAAAACCACACAAATAAAATAATTATGATTAGCAAGGTTTCAGAACGAACAATCCACTACTTTAGGTGGGTACTAGCGATCGGCTGGCTAATTTTAATTGCCTCATTATTCTACGATCCAATCTCTCATTTGCTAACCGATCCGAATAACTCTCTGAGTCCATTTAGAGATTTCGTCATCAGTCGTGCTCAGGATCCCGCCACCTGCGTCAGAGTTCAAGGAGAGTGTCTGCCAAGTCCACCTTATCCTTTAGAGACAATAATTTTTTGGAAAATAGCTATTCCCATTGCTATTCCCATTGTCTTTATCTTCGGTCACGAGACGTGGCGGCGTATTTGTCCTCTTTATTTCTTCTCTCAAATTACAAGAGCTTTGGGACTAAAACCAAGATTAGACATCTACAAAAATCACTGGTTAACCCAAAATTACTTATACCTACAATTTACTCTGCTATTTATTGGCTTGAGTTTGCGCCTTCTCTTTATTAATTCTGTTCGTCCAGTTCTCGGTCTCTTTCTGCTCTTGACAATTATATCCGCGATCGCCATTGTATTTTTGTATGGGGGTCGGAGTTGGTGTCATTACGTTTGTCCTTTTGGCGTGGTACAAACTTTCTTTACTGGACCGAGGGGACTACTAGGAAGCGAAGCTCACAAAGCTCCACCAGCAAGTATTACTCAATCTGCCTGTCGCACAGTGGACCAAATGACTGGTGAAGAAATTAGCACCTGTACAAATTGTAACAACCCTTGTTTCGATATTGATGCAGAAAAATCTTACTGGGAACAATTGCAACAGCCTGGTCGTAGGTTTGTGCAATACGGTTATTTAGGCTTGATTATTGGCTACTTGCTCTATTACTACTTATA
The DNA here is from genome assembly GCA_051439565.1 of Prochloraceae cyanobacterium. Classification (GTDB taxonomy): domain Bacteria; phylum Cyanobacteriota; class Cyanobacteriia; order Cyanobacteriales; family JBFRWL01; genus JBFRWL01. Next base: position 3,579 of record JBFRWL010000286.1, on the reverse strand, counting down.
CTCTGGTAACTTTGATTATTACTTTTCCGGTATTTGGGCTCACGAACCCAACCAATTAGAAACTCTACTCAAACCTGGTTTCTATCTTTTCGATCGCGCCATTAACATTCCCAAGCTGGTAGCTGTTCCTTTAACTTTGGCATTGTTTGTAGGGATAAGTTATTGGATTGGTACCAAGATTGAAAAGGCTAGTTTATCCTATATGAGGCGACATAATTCTGACATCAGTCGCGAATTAGTCTTACACAGAGTTTTTTCTATTTTTACTTTTGTTGCCTTCAATATTCTCTACATCTATGCAAGTGGTTCAAAAAATAGTCTAGTACAGCTAATCTTCGGTGGTTTTGTGGTTTTACTTAGCACCCTTTGGATATACCGAACCTGGAATCGCAGCAGCGACCAGTATTTACGCGAAACTGTGGCAGAGAAATTGCGTCGTCAGCTCCAAAAACTATCGACCAAGCTATCTCTTAACCTCTCCCAGTTTCTGGAAAATCGTCCCTTAGAACAACTCAAACCTGACGAACTCTATATTTTGGCCAAAGTTTTACCTGGAGTTACAAGGCAAAACCTGGAACAAATTTACGCTGAGGTACTACAAGAAGCCTTAGAAGAAGAATATTTTGAGCCTGCTGCTAGTAAAGAAGCTCTCAAGCATCTACGTCAAAAACAAGATCTGACCGATGAAGAACACGATCGCATTTTGGCAGAAGTACTGGGTAACAATCCACAACTCATGGGACTATCGACTCAGAAGAGATCTCATCCTCAAGCAGATGCACCTAAGTATATCCAAGGTCGTTCTCTAGCCATTTCTCAACAAGATCCTACCGTATTGCGAGCTATTTCCGACCAAGATGCATCCACTGCCATAAATATCAAAGGTCAATTCCTTGTTCCTTCTCAAGAAGATCCAACTCTGTTGCGAGCTACCTCCGAGCAAGATGTTGCACCAACGAAACTTAATTCTAAAGAGCCACATAAAGCTACTTCTCAAGAAGCTCCCACAGTGTTGCGGAGTCATTCTGAGCAAGATACGTCAACTCAAGTTGATTGAGACTCGAATCAAAAATTCGAGCAGTTTAATCCCAGGGGATTTACCAGATGTCTAGAAATAAGATCCCAGGAAAAATAAAAATCAAAGCACTTCACCCTAAAACGGGCAAGTTTAAAGAGTATGTCCTCAACCCAGAAATAGACATGGGCATGCAAGAAGATTTTCTGATTGGCAGACACTCTAGCTGCAATATAGTACTCAATAGCCCTGAAGTGAGTCGCATCCACGGTAGGATTACTTGCCAAAATGGGGAATTGTACTATACTGACCTTGGCAGTACCGATGGCTCTCAAATTGACGATCGACAGCTAGAAATTAATCAGAACTATATTCTTGAATCAAATAATTTGCTGCGGATTGGCGGGTACGTGCTGAAGTTGACGGAGGGAGATAAAAGCGGCGATCGGGCCCAATCTTCGTCGAGAGAGGAAAACATGGCAACCCAACAGTGGCTTTCGGGAAAGCTGATGTTGCGTTGCATACAAGTAATTAATGAGACTCACGATGTCAAAACGTTTCGCTTTGTTGCCGATCCACCTGTACGATTCGACTATCAACCAGGGCAATTTGTAACCCTCGATCTGAACATTGAAGGAAAGCCAGTCAAGCGTTCCTACACCATTTCCTCTAGTCCTTCTCGTCCTCATACCCTAGAAATTACAGTCAAGCGTTTACCAGCGCCAACAGATACTGCCGATCTTCCTCCAGGATTAGTCTCTAACTGGTTGCACGCCAATCTGACGGCGGGAAAAGAGGTCAAGATCGGCGCTCCCATGGGAAAATTCACTTTTGGCAAGAATCCCCCAGCAAAAATCCTCTTGATCTCAGCAGGTAGCGGGATTACGCCAATGATGTCTATGTCGCGATGGCTCTGCGATACTGGCGCTGATGTGGATGTTGTTTTTTGCCATAGCGCTCGCAGTTCTAGAGATATTATCTTCGGACACGAATTAGAGTCGATGGCAGCACGCTATCCCCAGTTTAAATTGGCAGTGACGACCACCAGAGCGGAAACAGGTCGAGCCTGGTATGGCTATAGTGGACGATTCAACCCAATCATGTTACAGGCGATCGCTGCTGATTTTCGAGAGCGCACTTTGTACGTCTGCGGACCCAATGCTTTTATGGCGCAGGTGAAAACAATGCTAGATGAGCTAGGATTCCCCATGGAAAACTACCATCAAGAGAGTTTTGGTCAGCCGAAATTGCCCAAGGGAGCCAAAAAACAAGCTAGAACTAAGCCTAAGCCAGATGCTAAAACCGTATCTACCCGATTTTTGTCTGAGGCGTTAGATACTTTCACTGCTTCATCTCAAGAAGTAGATAGTCAAAAGACTGTGACCAATCCACAACTAGCTGTTCCTGTGGCAACTTCTAGTACTCCTATGGTAGTTTTTACCAAGTCTGGAAAAGAAGTTTTGTGTGATGAGGAAGACTTGATTCTAGACATTGCCGAAGAAGCAGATATTGAAATTCCCTTTGGTTGTCGTATGGGAGCTTGCGGGACTTGCAAGTTACGCAAGCTCGAAGGAGAAGTATGCTATGACAAAGAGCCTGATTGCGAAACAGGTTATCTTCTCGCCTGTATTGCTAAGCCTGTAGGACGGGTTGCGATCGAGGCTTGAGGAAAATTATATTAATCTCCGTTTCTGTTGCTGCAAAATGGCTGTAATCGCCTGTTTTTGGTTCCTTGTTCCCTGTTCTTGATCGTTTAAAACCTTGATTTGTCCTTTGAGTGGGTAAGTCCTATTTATGTCCGACTACTTAAGAGGATGCTTCTCGTTCTAGTAACAATGTTACTGGCCCGTCATTTTCGATGCTTACCCGCATCATTGCCCCGAATTTACCTGTTTCTACCCGCAAACCACTATGCCTTAATTTAGCGATAAATTTATCGTACAGAGTTTGGGCAACATCGGGAGCAGCTGAATTGCTAAAGGAAGGGCGACGACCTTTGCGACAATCGCCATAAAGGGTAAACTGACTGACTACTAATAATTCTGCCTCAATTTCCCGCACGGATTTTTCCCAGCCCCCTTGTTCCCCTGGAAACAGCCGTAAATCCAAACATTTACGCGCCATCCAGTCGAGTTCTGTTTCTGTATCGGTAGCGGCTATTCCTACCAAAAGGTTTAGCCCCCGTCCAATTTTTCCCACAATTTCCCCGTCTACTTCTACAGAAGAAGATTTAACCCGCTGGATGACAACACGCATAGAAAAAGTTAAGCCGCTTTACGACAATTCAAAATTCAAAATTATTAATTCAAAATTTTTTCTCTTCTTCATTTTGAACTGTGAACTTTGAATTTTGAATTCAAAAAAAGGTCAAAAGATAATACTTTTATTCGGTTCCAAAACCTTGACCGCGATTAGTAGAAGGTAAACAGAGGCATTCTTCTAGTTGCTGGTTTAACTTGTTGTTGTCTAAATTTTGACCAATCAACACTAACTGATTTTTGGGTTCTCCTTTCCATTCCTCATCTTCAATTGTGAACCGCTTACCGCTCAAATGGAAAATATGA
>JBFRWL010000285.1:0-4022 GCA_051439565.1 Prochloraceae cyanobacterium | reverse complement strand
TTCAAAATAAACTAATTCAAAATTCGCTCATTGAGAACCCATGCCGCGCATGCAGGGGCTTGAAATAGAGCGAAACATTGAATTATTTCGATTTGACGAGCAAGCTGGAATTGTTTTCATTTCCCTTGTCCCTTTCTCTCCCTTAAACGCTATCGGTAATACTGCTGAAATTAAACGCCCCTACCTTTACCCCAGGAACCACGCCTCTGCCCAACCGCTGTACAGTACTAACTGCCTCTACATCTCGCAGCATTGCTGGCAAACTCTGGTTAAAACGCAGATTCTTGATTGGGTAGGTAATTTGACCGTCCTCAATCCAAAAAGTGCCGTCGCGAGTCATACCGGTAACTTCTAGAGTGCGAGGATTAACATAGCGCACGTACCAAGCTCGACTCACTAAAATTCCTCGCTCTGTCTGGGCAATCAAGTCAGATAAACTTTGTTCGGAGCCTGTCATCACAATAGGATACATTGCCCCTGTCGGCTGTTTTTCCTGTTGTTGTGCCCAGTAACGACTGTAGGAAAGGGTTTGAGGAATGCCGTCTTTAATAATTTCTAAATGGCGATTGCTCAAGCCATTATCAAAGAACCTACTCGATCGCAATAAGGGATGGGCGGGATTTCGCTCTACTTGAACCAGAGGGCTAAATATTTGCTCGCCAACACAGTTGCCAACGGCTTTACCCGTATCGTCAGTACGAGACATGAAAGAACGCCCTTCATCGGCTGCGCGTGCGTCTAAATTCCAGATTACCCAACCAAGTAACTCAGCAAAAGCTGCAGCCTCAAACACGACTGGATAAGTTCCAGGGCTAATTTCCTGGGGGTTGCGAGAAGCTAAAGCGCGCTCGATAACCTGTTGAGTTATTTGTTCTAAGGGTAACTCAGATACAGCAGTCCCACTGCGATTATTCCAACTCGAACCACTATCAAGCCGAGCAGTAAAGCTGAAATCTGCTCCTGTTTGCCGATTATAAGCCCGCAATCCTGCAGAATTACTGATCGCTAGCACTTCTGCACTACTACTGAGGGTACCCGAACCGTGAACCCCTGCTTGACGAGATAGATAACATATCTTTTCCACCATTTCTCCCCTTGCTAAAGGAGATAGGGTTGCTGTAGCTAAGTCAAAAGCTGGGGTACGCTGTTCGTAAGCTTGAGGTTCGAGCAACGGAACCCATTCGGGATCTTCTGGGGCAAAACGGGCAAGTTCTTCCGAACGGCGAATAGTTTGGCTAATAGCCTCTGGATCCAGTTCAGTTGTTCCCGCAGAAGCACTGCGTTTGCCAAAGTAGCTAGTAATGGTGAGATTAAAGCGGTTTTTGCTAATATTTTGGCTAATCTGATTTTCACTAAAGCGACTCAGAGCAGATTGGCTGGAGTTGAGGCTAACAAAAACTCCCTCGGCTTCCGATTGTTTAATTACTGATTCTAATAAGGATAGAGCTTCGTCTTGGCTTAAAAGAGCGGGTATTTTTGTTGTGGTCATTCTAGGTTAAACTTTCAATTTAAAATAGTGTATTAGAAATTATTATTGATTGCTATCAACACTTGCAACGGACTAATATCCCTTCTAAACTCTAATTTCCGATCGCTATATGAGTTGAGCAAAACATATTTTGATAAATTCGTTTATGATTGAAGTATGACATTTTTAGGTTGGCAAGCCCTCAACTAAATACATCAAACACAAGTGAGGAGTAATTTTGCTTGCCAGAAGTTTTCCGGAGTGATTTATTCCTTCAACAGAAAAGATATTAACCTGTAAGCCAAGGGAAGAAAGAGTGTGAGGCTAAGGGATTAGTTATTGATTTTAACCACAAAAAAGCTCAGTTTCCTAACTGTCTCTATGTAATGCTTGCTTAAGCGATCTCGCGGAGCAAAGCGTTGCACGATCAGCTTTCGCTGACACTGTGTGATCGCAGATAGAATCGGTTATCCGCCTTTCATCCCTATTGCAATATAAGTCAAGAAGATGAAAGCTGCCTGGGAAAAAGCAAGGAAGTCGTCGGCGATTCTCGATCGCGCCCCAACTAGGCTCCCTGTTTTTAAAAGACACAAACGCAAACAAGATGGTCGCGACCTATTTATCTATGGAACGCGATCCCATACCTTACCTTGGCAAAAGGAGTTACCACCGCTGATATTTGCACCTGAATCTCATCTGAGATGGCATCCTTTACGTCAAGAATGGGTTGGCTACGCAGCCCATCGTCAAAATCGCACCTTTAAACCACCTGCTGCCTATTGTCCCTTTTGCCCCACACGCCAAGATAGCTTTCCTACCGAGATACCTTGTAGCGATTTTGAAGTTGCCGTGTTTGAAAATCGCTTTAGCGCCTTCGCTCTGCAAGCACAGCCAGCACCAAAATTGTCTATTATCAGCGCCCCTGCTATTGGGCAATGCGAAATAATCGTTTATAGCCCTTGTCATCAGGGTTCTTTAGGTTCGCTGTCTCCAAGGCAACTAGAACTCATCGTCAGGGTTTGGAGCGATCGCTATCAAGATTTAATGGCTCGCGAATCGATTCAATTTGTCATGCCTTTTGAAAATAGAGGGGAAGAAGTTGGCGTTACTTTGCACCATCCCCACGGTCAAATTTATGCCTTCTCTTATATTCCCCCTGTGGTCGCCAAGATGAAAAAGGCTTTTAGAGACAAGCCAGTCCTGCAAGAATTGCGGCGGACAATGGGTCAAGAATACTACATTTTCAGCGATGATGCTGTGTTAGCTTTTGTACCACCTTTTCAACGCTATCCTTATGAGGTGTGGTTGACAACCCATCAGTTTCATCCAGGGTTGTGGACATTTTCTCAAGCAGAAACCCAGTCCCTAGCCAGCACTTTGGGTAAGATAGTCAGATTGTACGATCGACTATTCAATCGACCTTTTCCCTACATCATGGTTCTCTATGCTGCACCCAAGGGAGAAGAAAAGTACTTTCAATTTCACATTCAGTTTCTTCCTTTTCTCAGAACTGCTGACAAACTCAAATACCGGGCTGGATGCGAAACGGGGGCTGGAACATTTTTAGCCGATCTGTTACCAGAGGAGACAGCAGCACAACTGCGTCAGCTCAGTCATGAAGAACTTTGAGACTATTTTCGGATTCCCAGCGCAAGTATCGGCTCAAGCTCCCGGCAGAGTTAATCTGATGGGGGAACATACCGACTACAATCAAGGATTTGTCTTGCCAGCTATCCTACCCCTAAAAACTACAGTTCAGGTTGCGGTTGATACTTTAGTTGGGGGAAAAGTTGATGTATTTAGCGCTCATTACCAGCAACGGATCGAGCGCAGTCTGGATAGGCGAGGGTCAAACCACTGGAGTGACTATATTGTGGCTTGCTTGGAACAACTCAAACGATGCCAGATTGTTATACCTAGCTTGAAAATCTTGGTGGATAGTAAGGTTCCGATCGGCGCTGGGGTTGCCAGTTCCGCAGCTTTAGAAGTTGCCCTGCTCAAAGCTGTGAGTGAGTTATTAGAGCTTAATTTGACCGATCTACAGATTGCTTACCTCGCTCAAAAAGCTGAAAGTGAAGGTGTGGGGATGCCCTGCGGCATTATGGATCAGATGGTTGCATCTTTAGGAAGAGAAAACCAGGCACTTTTTTTAGATACCAAAGATTTATCTTTTGAGTATGTTGAGTTGCCAACTAATTATCATTTTGCGGTCATCCACAGTGGCAAAACCCATGTTTTGGCTAAGAGTGCCTACAAGCAACGACGGCAAGAATGCGAAAGAGCAGCCGCATTGATGAAAGTTTCCAGCTTGCGCGATGTTTGTTTGCCAAAGCTTAACTTTTTAGACAAACTACCTCATACCTTACGTCAAAGGGTGGTGCACGTAGTCACGGAAAACCAGAGAGTGTTGGATAGTGTGGCGGCACTCAAGGAAAATCGACTCGCTGACTTGGGGCAACTCATGAACGCTAGCCATCTGTCCCAAAAAAATCAATTTGAAGTAACTATCAAAGAGACGGATTTACTGTGGGAAGCAGCCATCAATCGGGGTGCG
>JBFRWL010000284.1:0-8082 GCA_051439565.1 Prochloraceae cyanobacterium | reverse complement strand
CGTAGAGAGACAGCAAGCCATCAAAAAACGAGCGGAGGAATTGATTGCTCAGGAAATGACTCGACGGGAAGTGCGTAAGTCTCTGGGATTTCAGGAGGAAAATGCATCCCCAATCCTGGATAAGGTTCAGGATGAGACATCGCGACTGGAGAACCGAGCGGATTAGCTAATTTCCACACAGCAAATCCGTTCGGTTCGCAAGCGAGGGAACTTGGTGTAAGGTCGCGTAAGTCTTCACCAGCAAGGGAAAATAGCTTATTGACAAGATTTCTTATTAGGCTCGCCGGTAAATTGACTTTTAAGGGCCTTTAGAACCATTTCAGACAAAGTTACTCATATAGGCTCTTAAAATCGCTTCTAGGGGCAATTTAGGCCTCTCTAGAGGAACGAATGATATTTTTTCCCTCCCCTTTTCCTGTTGACTGAGAAAGCTCAGCGGAGAGGAGAAGTGTCAAGGATGCGACTGAAAGGAGCACCGGAGCGAAGCGTAGGCTGCCTTGACACAGCGAAGCGGTTCTCCGCGTAGCTGAGACCCTCCCCAGTCAGGAAAGGGGTTTTCCACAGGTCTCGCGCGCATGCGCGTGTCTATAGGTTTTTATTTATTTCTATATAAAACATGTATGTGCCACCTATTGGGAACACAAGCGCCACCTATTGGGAACACAAGCGCCACCTATTGGGAACACTTTGCGCCACCTATTGGGAACACAAGCGCCACCTATTGGGAACATGATTTTGTGGATAACTTTGGGTTTTCCACAGCAGGGCGCGACCTGTTCACCACACAAGCGCCACCTATTGGGAACAGGGGGGAGTGCGTCAATGCTCGCTTGATATGGAAGGACAGCTTACTCGGTAGAGGGTGCAAGAATAGATGGCTTGGAAGTCTTTTTGATAACAAAGTAATCCTTGTCTGGAAAATCTAAATGAAGTTCTTTATAGACCATTTGAATAATTTTAAAATTCTGCATAACATGTGATTTAAAAGCTCGCAATCGGCCATATTCTGTACCCAGCTGAGCCTTAAGAGAAGTCCACGGAATTTTTAAATCCTTCTCACTCCTATGAGCAACAAAAGCTCGCATGGTTGCCCAAGCATAAAGATCGATTGCCATAGCTCGCTCCTTGATTTTTGGCGCGGTTAAAATACGCATATCAAGGGGGATAGACTGCTTGCGAATAGCATTAAAGAAATCATCGCTAAGCTCAATCCAGTTCTCAAATAAATCTGGCTGATCGGCATAGAGATCTGACCACCATATTTGTCCTCTTGGGGCAACACTCATATGTAACCAGCTTTGATGTTTTTCATCACTATAATCAAAGCTGATGATTGACTGAAACAGATAATTCATCTGATTCTTTAATCGACTTGTGCTTCCGCCTGCTCTTGGGTTTAAACCCAACATGCGCATAAATTCTGAAAATGTATGCGAGAATTCTATGCGTGGAGAATCTGTACGCATCACTTCAGTTGCTAACCAACACAGCAAAAGTCGGGGGATGTTACCGGTGGGGTATGGAAGATTTTTCTCTAATTCTTTGTCAAACCCAGGACGGATATACAACGTAAATCGACCATTCTTTCTCACCCAAGCTGGGGGATTATTCTTGGGCTGGCGATAGGGTAGGGTAGCCTGTATAAATTCACGGGGTAAGAAACCTAATTCATAGGCTTCCGGACTATCCTCAATATTCTGACACCGCGCTACATGCTCTAGAAAATTCCTTGGAAAAATATCGCCCATGGATTCTACCTCCATCCCATAAACAAGCAGTTATCCTCAAACTCACGGACTTTGACATTAAGAGTTTTCTGCTACATCTAGCCCCGTTCCAACTGTCGTACTTGTAACGCAGCCACAACAGCCTCTTTGTCTGAATCGCTAGCCGCTAGGAGACGAGCGATGGCTTCTTCAACAATGACTTCTTTATATGGCGGTTCACCATCTGTAATTTCAAGCTTTAACGATAAGTAAAAGCGATCTAACTGTTTCAATAGCTGTTCATCAAGACCAAAGGTAGCGCGACGAATTTTAGGTTTTCTAGGCTCACTTGAATTTGACAACTGAACTTCTTTAGAACTTGAGTTGTTGAGTTTCTGAGAATCAGGCTTCGCAGGTTGCCCCGCCGCAATTCTTTCAGAATCTTGAGTTTCTGACTTGTCAGATTTTTGAGTTGTTGAGTTGTTTGCATCAGAACCGCTACCGACCAGAGCTGTTAGAACTGCGCCAGTCTTATTCAAAGGAGAATTATCATCACCCATACGCGGACGCTTAGACATTGACTACTTCCTCCTGAATTAATCGAGCAACCTGGCGATAAGGATTAACTAGCTTGGCCTCATCTGCATAGCGATGAATAGGCATAGCCGCGAGGTTAGATTCTGCAATCTTGGTAGATTTGGGCACTGCATCAAAGACATGCAGACCGTCCAGTTTGCGCTGCAATTGTGTCAATGAATCTTGCGAAATCACTGTGCGTTCCAACATCGTCGGCAACACCCCTAAAATTGATAGGTTGGGGTTAGTCTGTTCCCGAATGACATGAATTATTTCCAGCAACGCACTTAAACCTTTCAGAGCAAAGAACTGGCATTGCACGGGGACTAGTACCTTATCTGCTGCTGTTAAAGCATTAGTAGTTAGTAGTCCGAATGACGGTGGGCAGTCGATCACAATGTACTGGTAGTTACCAAGCACAGATTGCAATCGCTTTTTTAAGAGGTGTTCTCGTCCTATTGCACCAATCAGTTCTGGCTCAGCTCTTGCCAAACTAATATCAGCAGGGAGGAGATCGACTCCCGCTTCCGTGGGAATCACAGCGCCACCTATGGCTTGTTTATCTGTAAGAACATCATAGGTAGTGGGCTGACTGTCCTCGACTTCGACACCGAGGCCAGTGGTGAGATTACCTTGCGGGTCAAGGTCGATAGCGAGGCAAGTTCCCCGATCTGCCAAAAGACCACTCAGGCAAATAGTCGAAGTTGTTTTGCCAATACCACCTTTCTGATTAGCGATCGCAATAATCATAGGCCGCCCCTGATTGCCAACAACTCAACAACTTGAGTTGTTACGAAGCAAAGTTCTTACAAAGCCAAGAATACACGAAGGGAAAAAGATGGCAACTCTCTCCGATCCAGTTCAGTCATTATCTGCATTCCAAGCAGCCAAGAAATCAGTAGGGGCTAAGATTTCCACACCCATAAAGGGAGAGAGTACGAGTAAATCGCGATCACCGGTCAAGATAAAGTCAGCCTGAACATTGATTGCTACATCGAGATACATATCGTCCTTCGCGTCTCTGCATACCTGCACCTGGCGCACAATCTCCACCATTTGGGAGATCGTCATCAACTTGCGCACGAACTTTTTGCGGTCTGCCAACGAAACGTACTTATCAAACTTAGGTCGTCCTATCACCTCTACCAACTCACTCAAGACGGCTCGTGAAATCAAAATATCGCCTTCATCCGCTGCCAACCTCACCGCTTGTGCCGGAATAGAGCTGGGTATCAATAGGCGACTAATCAGTACGTTGGTATCAGGTACAATGCGAGGTCTACGACGCATCATCCAATAGCCGCTGCAACCCTTCTTCCGTCAACCCTTTCTCCTGGGCTTCGCGTCCCACGCGATCGCAAAAGTCCTGAAAATCCTTGATGTTGAGAGCACGTAAACGTTCGTATTCTTCCATCGAGAGAACCACGGCCACATCGCGCTTTTGCCTGCGAATCACTACCGGCTCGCGTTGAGCAGCATCGAGAATTGCTCCGAAGGTTTGTTTAGCCTCTGTCGCCGATACCTGGCGCATTCATTACTCCTGAACCCATCAAGGTTAAGTAGAGCGATTGATAGAATAGTCAATATAGACATTTTAGACAATTTTTGAGTTCGAGATGGAAGCATTCGGGAATAGAAAACCGGAATAAAAGCGTTCAGAATCTAGCTATAGCAATGGCTCCAATCAAATCTCTCGCTCCAAAATCATCCTGCATCCGATCCTGAATTAACTTCATGCATATATGACTACGCGCTCTAGCTCTGGAGGCAGCTCGATGACTCAAACTACCTTTGAGGGTTTGTGGGAAGAAGTCAGTACGCACGCTGCAGAACTTGCAGGGCGGCGTGTGCGAGTAACTGTTCTAGATGATGAATCTCCCCAAATCCCAGACCAGACCGAAACGGAAAAACGTGGATGGCCTGCAGGTTTCTTCGATTCTGTCATTGGAACATGTGCTGATGACCCAATAGAGCGACCGGAACAAGGAGAATATGAAATCCGAGAAGAACTGCAGTGAGATATTTGCTCGATACAAACGCCTGCATTCAATGCCATAACCAACCACACTATGAAGCCTGAAGCGCTGAAACGAAGATTGGACAAGAATCGCCCCATGACAGCAATCACCATTCGGATGCCTGAAGATGTCATCGACGATCTGAAACGAATCGCACCGCTTTTGGGATTCTCTGGCTATCAGCCGTTGATTCGGGCCTATGTGGGTCAAGGTCTGCGAGAGGATCTGGAACGGTTAGAAGATAACAGCCTATCAGCCCTCGTCGAGGAATTGAAGCGTCGGGGGGTCAATCCCGACCTTATTGATGAAGCCTTGCGCGAAGTTGTTACCCCTGGCTCGTGACCTTGGGCAACCCTTGAAACGTCCGTATTCGAACAATCTCAATTTCACGTCGAGATCGCATCCCCCACCCAACCCAACGATCGCGTGGCACTTCGGAGTAGCTTCGTTACATACAGACCTCAAAAGGCAGCAAATTCACTTGGCATAATTTGTCATTTATTGCCATACTCGACCCAGAGAAGGTATTCAAGAGGGAAATCATGACCAGTATGAACATCTCTCTGCCCGAGGGCATGAAGCACTTCGTAGAAGCTCAAGTCATAGCAGGAGAGTACAGCACCGCTAGCGAATATATCCGCTCCCTGATTCGCAACGAACAAAAGCGCCAGGCCGACGCCAAACTAGAAGCCCTTCTTCTGGAAGGATTGGATAGTGGTCCTGCTACAGAGATAACAGAAGAAGACTGGAGCAACATTAAAAATCGGGTCCGGGCTCGGCTGGATCGAATAACAGGACAGTCATGACCTATCGGATTGTCCGCTATCCACAGGCACTGCTCGATATTGAAGAACTAGCCGTTTACATCGCTCAAGACAATCCTCAAGCGGCATTTAAGTTCGTTGACGCTACAGAACAAGCCTTCAAGCAACTACAAAAGACACCGGAAATAGGGGCTTTACGCACCTTCAACAATCCCCGCCTGGACAATATGCGAGTCTGGCCGGTGTCTGGGTTTCGCAAACATCTAATTTTCTATCGCCTTTCCCAAAAGACAATTGAAATCCTGCGTGTCCTGCATTCAGCACGCGATCTGGAAAACATCTTCCAAGAAGAATGACCGGTTCGATCTCTCATTTCACCCCTCACTCCTCCCCCCTCCCGAGACCGTCCAAGTGATTAGCTGGACTAATAACTTGGACGGTCTACCTTTGCACATATACCCCCTCAACTACAAAAATCCGATCAATAACACCCCTCCCGGTCGCGATCGTGCACGGATAGTCCAGATAATTGTCTATTTTTGGGAGTATAAGGCGCTGCCTCAAATGAATTGAGTTCATTAAACTCAATTCATTTGAGGCTAATATTCCTAAATAAGTAAATCGTAAATGTTTCTACCCTATTCAGGAGAAAACCAGCACATCACGACAACAATAAACTCCTGTATTGAAGCAAATGTCACTCTACCAGACTTATGATTAAAACTACTAGAATCATTAGCACCAGTAGTTAATACGATTTACCAAGTAACAGAGATAATCTTCTAAATTCTCTTTCAAAATACCACAATTTTGTTCAGATAATCACTCTTCCAAAATTCAATACCCTCCTTACTCTATACAAATTTCGACCAACTTCTGCATAGGTGAATATCTCTATTCCAACAGATTCTTAGAGAATTTATAGGCTCATGCCATCTATCATTTGAGGGTTAACACTAAGCATCACCGGACATAAAAAGCGACGAAGAATCAATATTCTTGCAGTCCAAATGCATGAATTTGTTAGTTCATAAACTAACTACTCTAATATTCATTTTTCTTTTGCTTACGAACTTCAAATAGGTCGAGATTTTTTTGACCTGAAAATAAGAATTTGAAAAATGATTTCCCTTGAGAACGACATGTTTGTCGAATACCAAGGAGAATCAAGTAAGCCTCAGCAATAGATGAGCTAAAACTACTTGATATTGAACGCTGTTTAGCTATCGGTCTAATCGCCCATTCTGCAGGGTTATTATGCCAGAGTATGCCATCGTGTTTGAGGAATGTAAACAAACTCTCTCGATAGCGTATAAAACGCTTCTGGTATTTGGAAACAATATCAGAATTATAGTTTACATCAATGATGAAATTCTTATAGAATCTATCAACATTCTTTTCAAACTTCCTAAGATTTCTTCGTCTTAAACCGTACTTTTGGATACATTCCATAATTGGTATAATCAGATCTTTAACATGAAGAACAAATGATTCCAGTTCAGAATCAAAAGGAGATTCCCATAAGTCATTATTAAGATCGCCTATCAAATGAACCCAACACTTTTGTTGAGCACATTTGACAGAATCATATCCAGAATAAAAGTCTGAAATAAGAATTCCAGAATAATCAGCCAATAAACTATGTATAATAGTTGCTTCTCTTGTTTCTTGAAGCTTCAAAATAGTATATTTAATATCTGTAAACACCCACACATACCAATTTTCTCCTTGTATATTTATTTTAGTTTCATCTACATGAATAAATGGACTTTCTAGTAAATGCTGTATCAAAATATTCTCTGTCTCAGAATAATAAACAGCTAGATCGTGAATAAATCGGGAGAGACTTCCTGTTGCAATTTTCTCTTTGAATTGCTCTTGAAAAGATTCACTAATACTTTCATATGGAAGACGCAATGCAATTCGATGATATACAATCCAAGCTTTCAGACCATGTCCATATATCTGACTTTGCTTATATTTGAATGGTGGAGGGCAAAGAGTATAACATTTAATGCAATATTGATAAGAGCCTGTAAATCTTATGATGGTTTTTTTAAGGCCATTCCTTGTGAGTTTTAAATCAATAATAACCCTGTGTGTTTCCTTATCATATGGGCGGAGTTGGAGAGATCCACACTGAGGACAAACTGTCTGAGGAGAAATCTCGATAGTCTTTTGAACTCTACGGTTTATATCTAAAAGTTTCTGGGTAAGCTGTTTTCTTTTATTCCTATTTCTTGCTTTCTTGGTCTCGCTATCCTCTTTTTCTTCTTCTTGGCGGAAATGTATTTTCTTTTTGTCGTATTGCAAGTACGAGAAATTAAGGACAGTGCGTAATTGCGTATGGATCTGTTTTTCGACTTCAGTTTTAGGTCGTTTATGCTTGTCGGCGAATTCAACATCTGACAATTTTTCTGCTGAATTAGAAATTTTAATTAACTCATCCGTTAGCAATTTAAGAGCCTGGCAATCTTCCTTATTGTATGTTAGCAAGAGTTCTTTATACTTAGTGTCAGCAGTTTCCTCCCAGTAATGCCGCCATACTAAGGTTTGTATCCCAGAAGCCTTAGGAGATGTCCATTTCGCTCCAATAGATCGACCGATATCTTTTAAACTATTTGAGTAGGCAGGGAAATATACTTTTCCGTAAATGAAGTGATTGACATTGATGAGTTGCTTATATAAATGATCAATTACGGTCCCATATCGTTTCGCCAATTTAGTTATAATTTTTACCTCATAATTTCCATAATGATAGATCGGTGCTTTAGGATATTGAGTAATAGTCGCAAGAAAGTTATTCCATACTTGCTCTTCGTCTTGTTGTGTATTAGCCCAAAACGCAGTATATTCAGAGGAATTCATTTGACAAGCTAATATACCTATCAGATAATAGAATTGTGTATCGGGATTCCCTTCAATATCTAGAAAAATTTCCGTCGGTTGCCGAAATAACTCAGGAGATTCCTTTAAGTAGATTTTCTGTTCTCTGATCGCTAGTGCCTGTAATTCTCG
>JBFRWL010000283.1:0-5787 GCA_051439565.1 Prochloraceae cyanobacterium | reverse complement strand
TTTCCTGTCTGTATGCTGTAGAGAAGGTGTCCCCAAGCTTGATATGATTCCTCTCCAGCCATAATTACCAAGCTACGTAGGGAGCCGGGAACATCACTTTGGAGAGAAGCAGCCAGGGGTGTTAAGGTGAAGAAACCCTGTTCTTGTTCGGCGAAGATGCCCTTACTAGCTAAGGCACGCATGAGTCGATAAAGTGCCTTTGGGTTTGTGTTCGTACTTTTAGCTAACTCTTCGCAATTCTTGACATCCTCTTTTAACAAATCGGCAATACCAAGCTTTGCTGCCACATAGATTGATTGGAATATCCAGTGACCATGTAACATGGGCAAGATTCCTGGCATTTCAACTGATTTTGGTGAAGTTTCTTGTAACATGGTTTCTCCTGAAAATAATTGTTGAATTTAATAATTCAAAACTCAAAACTCAAAACTCAAAATTCTTTTCCAAGCTAATAAATATAGTCTTCCTAAATCATTTGTGCATGGCTTATATTGTCGCAATTTGAAGGTTGGTGCGTGACAGCAAAAGTCTTATTTTTAGGTAAATAATTCATTGAAATGTCACACAACCTACAAGAAAAAGCCAGTTCTTTCTTTTGATTTTCCAAAGTTTTTTAGAAGAGGGTAGATTTTGATGAATCATTTAGGAAGGCTATATGAAATGAGCAATATCAAGAGATATCCCATTCCAATTCTAGGCTTTTCAAACCACGATGAGTTAAGGAACAGACATAGGTGAATTCTTGGTTTTCTTTTAGTCGTAAAGAAGGTAATCTTTGTGATAAAATTTCTAAAGCAATTCGTGCTTCTAAACGAGCTAAAGTAGCGCCAACACAGGAATGGACTCCATGACCAAATGCGAGATGTTTAGTGGAATCTTTTTGATAACGTTTAATATCAAATTCCTCGCCATTGGTATACTTACTTTCATCGCGGTTGGCAGAACCAAACATGAAGTAAACCCGAGTTCCCTTCGGTAAATTTACTCCCAACAAAGATACTTCTTCCGTGGTTGTGCGTGAAAATGATTGGATGGGAGATTCGTACCGAAGTACTTCTTCAACGGCATGGGGAATAAGTGATGAATCATCACACAAAGCCTGCCACAATTGTCTTTTCTCCAGCAGTTTTTTTAAACCATTGCCAATTAAATTAGTAGTGGTTTCATGTCCTGCTATTATGGCTCCAATTAAAAGCATAACCAATTCATCCATGCTCAATTCTAAGCTGAGGATATCGGTAATAAAATCATTTTTAGGTTCCTTTCTTCGTTCCTCAATTAGAGATGCAATGAAATGCTGCATTGCGACGAAATTAACAGCACATTCTTTTTGACGTTTCGGTGTTAACTGTCCCGTAATCAAGTAATTTATATCATCGCACCACCGCTTCACATCTGCAATTCTTTCCAGAGGAACACCATACATAGTTAAAATTACCTCAACTGGAAGAGGATAGGCAAATTGTGAGATAATTTCAGCCTCACCATTATTGATAAAATTATCTACTAACCTGTTAGCAATAGTGCGAATCGAGTTTTCTAAAGGCAAAATCCGTTCCGATGAAAAGGCTTTATTGAAAGGAACCCGGAAGCGTTTGTGATTTTCCCCTTCGCTATAACTGGTTTGAGGAACCCAACGATAGCCTTGACTCAGTACCTCGAACACCTCTGGTGTAAATTTAGTAACTGGCTCTAAGGTATCTGCAGAAGAAAATCGTGCTGGATCTTTAAGTATGTTGACGATTTCATCATAACGGGTGAGAACATAAGCATCTAATTCGGGACTGTAAAACAGTGGTTCCTCGGATCTAGCACGTTGATAGAATGGGAAAGGATCTTTAATGTGTGAATTGCTCAAAGGTTGATAAGTTTCTCCCAAATGGGGGCAAGTTTTAATCTCAGACTGTTTTGAATATTGTGTACTCATAAAAACTTCACTTCCTTGATTCCATCTCGATAAAATACAACTGTTCCAACATCAACTAAACTAATTACTAGGTGATTATAAGAAGGCGCGCGCGTCGGGAGGAAGTCACGCGGACATGATACGATTAGTAATTCCCATTGCTGTTTTCTCATTTTTGTCTCTACGCAACTTGACAACTTAAGCAACAGAAGAAGATTGAAGAGATTTAGATTGAAGGGATTTAATATTTAAAAGTTGCTCGCTCAAATCGGCAGCATGTTGTGGTGCATTATAGCGCTGGTAATCAGCTTGTAACTGTCGTGCCTTGTTTTTATAATCTGCCTCATGCAAGACTGCTTTGACTGCACTACGGATTTCTTGTTGCGATGGGGTTCCTGTCTTTAGGTTAATACCGACACCAGCCCATGCCACTCGGGAAGCAATTTCTGGCTTTTCCTCCGTTGTGCCTGCGACAATTAAAGGTACTCCGTTAGATAAAGCCATCTGTACTCCACCATACCCGCCATTGGTGACCATCACATCTACATGTGGCAAGAGGAAGTGGTAAGGGATAAATTTCTCCACGCGCACATTATCTGGCAACGGATCGAGCTTAATATTTTCCACCGAGGTACCTCCCGTAGTGGCTATGACTAAAACATCTTCGTCAGCCAAAGCTCGCATTGTTTCAACAATCAAATCGTTGAGATTATGATTTGCCACGGTACCTTGGGTGACTAGAACTACCGGACGATTACTGTCAAGTTCGTTCCACCAGGTTGGTGGGTTAAAATTCTCTCCAGGTGGACTGATAAAAGGACCAACGAAATGGGCATGTTCGTATAAATCGCTGCGGGGATACTCGAACTCAGGTACAGTACCGAGAAAATACAAGTTAGGTGGTTGAGTGATGCTTTCTAATACGCTTTTGTTGAGTTTGGGTAGTCCTATGCTAGCACGGGTACGATCGATGTAAGTTTTTAATTCTCGTAGACCAATACGATCGTTAAAGAAGTTCAAAACGACATTGCGTATTCGCCCAACCAGTGAATTATCTGGTGGTAACCCTAAACCGATGGGCGCAGTATCTCTACTGCTGTATGTATAAATTGAATTGGTGATGTTTACCAATGGGATACCGGTTTTCTCATGCACAAACCCTAAGCCATAACACATATCATCACTAATAAGCAGATCGGCAGGAAACTCTTCCAAGATTTTCAGGATGTCTTCCATCTGCTTTGGTGCCTGCTCAATAAAAATTGACTTCATGCTTTGGATAAACTCTGAGATTCCCTTTAGCCCTTTAATTTGTGGAAAGGCTTTTTCTTTATCCATACCGCCGAAGTCATAGGCTACCTGCATCGGTTTATAAGTTACTCCCAGCCGTTCAATTTTACCTTGGAAGACTTTGCCAGTATACCAGCATATTGTATGTCCACGATTGACCAATTCACGTACAAATGCAACCATTGGGTTAACGTGCCCAGCTGCTGGAGTTGTTGCTATTAGGATATGAGCCATTTCTATTTTCCCGCCGTCATTCATTCAAATGTACTATCAAAATTAATGGGACAGACTACTAGTCCCGTTAGTTAACAATTCCTTTTCGCAAGTAAAAACAAGCTTGATCGCCCTCCTCCTTTTGATTGAGAATCTCCGCTTGGTCTTCAAATTCCTGTAACTCTTCCTTGGAAAATATAAAATCGGCAGGATTATGGAATAAGGTTTGACAGCATCCCATTAGGGTCTTATCTTGCTTGTATAGCTCGCTTCCATAGAACTGAAAGCCAATGGAATCATAAATAATCTTCTCAACTGAAAAACCAATTTTCTCAGCTAAAATCCTAATACTTTTTTCTGAATATAGAAATAGGTGGCGAGGAGGATCTAATTGTACCCAGTCCACTCCGTACTTTTTCCAAGCATAGGACTGAGCCACCGGTATCCGCACCAAGAGCAACTGATTGGGTTTAAGGAGTCTATATAGCTGTTGAAGTGTGCTGAGGGGATCGGGCATATGTTCAAAGGAATGATGCAGCATGATGAAATCGTAGGCACCCTCAACTTGCTCCAAACTACGATTCAAAACTGTAACTCCAGGTTGGGGATGTAAATCTTCTTCTATAAATGGATCGACTCCAGTGAGATTGGAGTACCCCACTTTATTCAACTCTAGGAGCATATGTCCCCGTCCACTGCCCACATCCAAAATCGCAGAATCAAGATCCACACCAGCTAACTCAAGCCAATGTTGAACGGGTTCTCCTAGTTTGATTGGCGGAGGTAGTTGAGGTAATTTTTCGGTACTAGCATAGTATTCCTCGGGATAATATTTGCCGAGATTTGATGGTACTTCCACAATTTGCAAGCAGCCGCAATTAGAACACTCGAAGTAATCAAACTCTTCTTTTAAGCCAAACATCATTTCTCGGGCAACGAAGGGTTTATTATGTTCGGAGTTACCGCAGACTTGACATTTATACATGTTGATTTTCCTCAGTATATGTGTAATATTTGAAAGTGCTTCAGCCGATTGTGGTGAACTCTCACTCGCCTCAAATTCGGTTGTTCTCTTTGAATCAGTTGAATTTCTTTGACTCTCAATATATCGGTTATCCTCAGCAGAAAAAATCCCGAAAAGTTCAGGAATAAAGTTCAGGAAAATTCAGGTATTGAAAAAATCGGTAGTGCTAAACATTGATCGCTCAACCACAATATTTTTTTCCCATGCTCCGAGGGGTCTACACCTAGACAATTTCTGAGAAGGGTCAATGAGTTGAATGGCACTTACTTAAGGGAGAAATCACGCTGCGCCTAGCTCCTGCTTAAGGACAGAACGAGGTTTTATCATCAGTGGGAAGGCTTTGGGACGGCGTTTGCGCTTCCTGGGTTCACTGCGTCCAGGTCGCAGTGGCACTTTGCTCTCAGCAGTCAGGCTTAATAATTCCTGATAAAGAGGTTGTTGTCGGATTCGCCCAGCTTCGGCCAAGAGGGGACAAAACTGATTGAAGCAAGGAGCGTGTCCCCTGGACAGACAAGGATAAAGGGGAGACCCCATGAGCCTTGCCCGCTTTCCACATCAAGGCTCGCAGCAAGTTATAGGCCATCAGATGCATGTAGATCTCCTTGCGCACCATGGCAGGGGTTTTGCTTCGCACCATCTCCATCCCTAACGTGGTTTTGATATGATCGAGATTAACCTCCGCTTGCCAACGCAGACCATAAAGTTGCGCCAGCTTGGTTTTGCTGTATTCTTTGGGGTCTAACAAAGTAGTTACCACGATGACCGATTGAGTGCGAAAACCTTTCTGGGGTACGGAGAAATGTACTTCACGAACAGTCAATGTTTTAGGAAGACTGTCAAATTCAGCAGGAGCAAGGGAGTTGGGGCAGCGAAAAGGGCGCGACCAAGTGACAATCTGGTCTCCTTTGCCGAGGCGTTTACTTCGTCGAAAATCACTTTTGCGAGATTGATGCTTGCGAAATACCCCATCCGCCCCTTTTTGTTGGACTAAAGCGAGATCGACATATGTCCCGTAGGCTCGATCTGCCAAGACTACATCATCAGGGTCGAGGGTCTCATATAAGCTGCGTGCCAGACTGACTTCTCCCGTATTTAAGGCGGCAATACGAAGGCCAATGACAGCTGCAGTGCTAAGAGAAAACATTACTACTAACTTGATAATGGGAAACCCACACCCCGGTTTCTGATTACTATGTTGCGGGTATTCTGCTTGGTTCTTCTTGGTATCTGGCATTAAGACACTCGAACCATCCAGCAACTTGACCACTCGTCCACACCAAAGATCCTCGGCGGGCACCTGTTTCTCTAACTCACTGCCCGTCTGAGATAACAACCGCTTTAATAGCCTCTCTGG
>JBFRWL010000282.1:0-4243 GCA_051439565.1 Prochloraceae cyanobacterium | reverse complement strand
TCCTTGGCTTACCAGCAACTCGGAAAATTCCTTGAAGCAAAAATAGCGATCGCCCAAACTTTTCAACTGCTGGGATTTAAACCCTCAGAGGGAATATCTGAAATTCTTCCCCAGCAATTGAAAATACTAGCCCCAGCCCTGAATATTCACGGCCGTCTGGAGTACATCCGAGGTCAACCTGAAGTCGCTCTAGGTAGCTGGCAGCTAGCAGTAAATATTTACCAAAGATTAGGCAATGAGGAGGGGGCAATTAGCAGCCAAATCAACCAAGTTGAAGCACTGCAAGCTTTGGGACTTTACCAGCAAGGAAGGGCAATAACCGAGCAAGTGCAGCAAGCTCTGGAAAAATTACTACCCGAGCTTCAAGTTCAAGGATGGCGTAGTTTGGGTGAGGTTTTCCGTGCTGTCGGGGATTTAGATAATTCCCTCTATTTTTTAAATCGCAGTCTCACCACAGCACAAAATTTGAACTCTCCCCAAGATATCGGCTCGACGCTCCTCAGTTTAGGAAATACGTTGTGGAGTTTGGGTAATCTAGAGCGAGACCGTCAGTCCCCTGAGATAGAATCTAATTTTAGACCTTGGCACTGTCGCAGTGAGAACCTACCAGATAACGCTCTAAAGTTTTATCAGGACGCTATTCGAGCCTATCAGCAATCGTTTGAGACATTACCCTCCTCACCCACGGGAATCAAAGCCCAGCTAAATCGCCTGAATCTACTGATAGAGACTAAACAATTTACTAAGGCACTCCAAGAGCAGCAAGAGATCGATATCTCTAGTTTGCCTCCAAGCAGGACAAAAGTTTATGCTCAGATTGACTTAGCCCATAATAGAGCTTGCCTGCTACAGCAACCGAATTTCTCTAATGACATTCCCTCCTGGCAGGAAATTGACAATCTGTTAAAGCGAGCCGTGCAAGATGCCAAAAAACTAGAAGATAAGAACTCTCTATCTTATGCTCTCGGTAATCGTGGTGGATTTTACGAATACTTAGCTTGGCAAAATTACCCAGACTTTCCCAGACTACAAACTGCTCGACATCTAACAGAGAAAGCACTTTTGTTAGCTCAACCTGGGGAAGCACCCAGCATTGCCTATCAGTGGCAATGGCAACTAGGTCGTCTGTGGGAACTTCAGGACAAAAAGAAGCAAGCTATTTCTTATTACCAAGCTGCTTTCGAGACTCTTGAATCTGTACGGGGTGATTTGGCAGCTATCAATTCTGAGATTCAGTTTTCTTTTAGGGATAATGTGGAGCCAGTTTATCGCAAGCTAGTTGATTTACTTTTGAGTAGTGAAGTGACCTCAGAAGTCGGACAACAAGAGCTTTTATCTAGAGCAATCAAAGTTATGGACTCTCTTCAATTAGCCGAACTAGAGAATTTTTTAAGATGCAATCTTGCTGCTAATTTACAGGTTGAGAAAGTAGCAGGAGAGATCGATCCGAGGGCAGTATTTATCTATCCTGTCATTTTAGCTAACCGATTGGAGATCATTTATAAATTACCGCAACAACCCCTGCGTCACCAGACTTATCCGATCGATCGGCTTGAAGTCGAACGCATTATTAACCGAGTACAGAAAAATTTAGCTAGACCTGACCGCACCTCAGAAGTGAGAGAAGATGGTAAAAGGCTCTACTACTGGTTAATTGAACCTCTCAAGCAAAACTTAGAAAAATTGAGAGAGAGCGATGAGCAAGTGACTACCTTAGTTTTTGTGCTAGATGGTGCTTTGCGTAACATTCCAATGGCGATTCTCTACAACCAAGGACAATATCTGATCGAGAATTATGCTATC
The DNA here is from genome assembly GCA_051439565.1 of Prochloraceae cyanobacterium. Taxonomy (GTDB): domain Bacteria; phylum Cyanobacteriota; class Cyanobacteriia; order Cyanobacteriales; family JBFRWL01; genus JBFRWL01. The sequence continues at coordinate 2,440 of JBFRWL010000282.1, read as the reverse complement.
TCAGTTATTCCCAGTCGGCAGCTTTTCGATCCTCGACCGCGACAACAAGAGTTTAAGATTTTAACTGCTGGTGTAAGTGAACCACAAAAAGTTGAAGGTATTGAGTTTAAAAAGCTTCTTTATGTACCCCAGGAATTAACACAAATTCAGCAAGTAGCAGATTCGCCTAGCCAATCACTCTTGAACCAGGTGTTTACCGATGTCAAGTTAGAAGAACAAATTGAGTCCGAATCTTTTCCCATTGTCCACATTGCTACTCACGGAGAATTCAGTTCTGACCCTTCAGAAACTTTTATTCTTGCTTGGGGTAAGCGGATACCAGTCAGGGATTTGGAGCGAATTCTCAGGATTGGTAGTCAAAACCAACCAATTGAATTGCTTGTCCTCAGTGCTTGTCAAACGGCAAAAGGTAATCGACGGGCAGCACTAGGAATAGCTGGAGTAGCTGTTCAAGCTAGAGTTCGTACTACAGTAGCAAGCTTATGGCAGGTGGATGATAAGACTACGGCAAATCTGATGGGTAAATTTTACGAAGGATTAAGAGAAGGAAAAACAATCGCTGTTGCTCTAAGAGACGCTGAATTGTATCTTTTACATGGTCAGGAAAATCGTCCTCATTACTGGGCTCCTTTTGTAATAGTAGGAAATTGGCTATAGCTATGGCGACTTTTTTATCTAAAGCTAAAAAATCTAGTTCATTGTCCAATTATCTTAAATTCGGTCAAATAATTTTTGCAGTTTTCATAAGTGCGATCGCATTTTCTGGGCTGCAAGCCCAAACTATTGATAGTTCCGATCCTCCGAAACCTCCGCCACAAGATGTAATCCCACCTCCTACTTCTCCCTCTCTTCCAGAAACATCGCCTGCTACTCCTCCCACTCCAGAGGAGTTACTACCATCTCCTACAATACCGTCAGAGGAATTATTCAATACAGAAGAAACCATTACGGTTATAGAATTTATTTTTACTGGCAATACTGTATTTACCGATGAAGAACTAAAAGAACAATTTACTCAAGATTTAATTAATCAACCTCTTTCTTTTAATAGATTACTAACCATTGCTGCCGATATTGCCCAACTGTACTCGAAGGAAGGCTATAGTACTTCAGGAGCAATCATTTCTATTCCTGAAGCAACGCAACAACAAGGAACGGGAATTGTAGAAGTAAAGATAATCGAAGGAGAGTTAAGTGAAATAAGAGTAATACCAGCAGAAGATTCTCTTCAACTAAATCCCGACTATATCCGTTCTCGTTTAAACTTAGCTACATCAAAACCTTTAAATATTTATCGTCTCCAAGAAGCCCTCCAATTACTACAACTCAACCCGTTAATCGATCGCATCTCTGCTACCTTATCTGCTGGTGCTAGTCCCGAACAAAGCATTTTAGAAGTCACTGTCTTAGAAGCAGATACTTTCAATTTCCAAATTTTTGCTGATAACAATCGCTCTCCTTCTGTGGGTAGTTTTCGACGGGGAACGATAATTACCAAAAACAGCTTATTTGGATGGGGTGAACAATTTAGTTTTGCTTATGCCAATACCGATGGTAGCGACGCTATCGATCTTGCTTTGATCCTCCCTATCAATCCCGACAACGGCACTTTTCGTTTTGCTTACAGCGATACGGGAAATGAAGTAGTCGAATCGCCTTTCGATATTTTAGAAATCGAGTCGGAATCTAGTTATTTCGACTTCACTATACGTCAACCTATCGTGCAAAATATCAACCGCAACACGCAAACTTATGATGAAGTGGCTTTAGGCATCAGTGCTTTTTGGCGCGAAAGCGAATCATCTTTAGGAAACGAACCCGCACCATTATCTCCTGGTGCAGAAATAGACGGAGATATTAATATTTTTGCACTTAGATTTACTCAAGAATGGACGAGACCAAATGCCGATTCGGGTTTTGCTTTGCGTTCGGCAGTTAGTGTGGGTTTAGATGCTTTTGATTCTACGACTAACGAGCAAATTGTGGGAGTTGCCAGAATCCCCGACAGTCGTTTTTTTTCCTGGCGGGGACAAGCTCAATATGTATATTTATTAGCACCAGAGACCTTATTGATTTTGCGGGGTAGCTTACAAATAGCCAATGATGCACTTTTTGGTGCGGAACAATTTAGCGTCGGTGGAGCAAATACCGTTAGAGGTTATCGCCAAGATGCTATTTTAACAGACAATGGTTTTCTTGCCTCCGCAGAACTCCGCATACCTATCATTGAAGGTTTTTCCGAATCGGGAATCGTGCAGGTAGTACCTTTTATTGATTATGGCAAAGGTTGGAATAATTCAGATGTTTCCAATCCCAATCCGCAAAATTTAGCCTCTGTTGGACGTGGTTTACTTTGGCACGAAGAAAATTTGAATCTGCGTTTGGATTATGGGATTCCTTTGATAGAGATAGATTCAAGGGAGAGAACCTTACAAGAACA
>JBFRWL010000281.1:0-10326 GCA_051439565.1 Prochloraceae cyanobacterium | reverse complement strand
TAACAATTTGGATAAAAGACATCAATAATAGCCTAAAAACGCGATCAAATCGCCCAAAATTTGTAGTAAGTCAATCCCAAAAAATGGGAACATGTAATGGTTTCTCAACCATCAACTTGAATTAATTAACTTTCTTTTCTGTTGCTTCCCTTTCTCTCTTCAAGGAGCTCTATTTAGATAAATCAAAAGTACGGAAGAGACAAAAAAATAATTTCTTCTTCTGAGGGCTGCCAATTGAGGCGGCCCTTTGGTTTTTTCTACACTAAGATCTATGCTAAAAAGAAGAGTTAGGGTCAGGGCTGTTGAATTTACCTTCTTTTTGGTGGTTGTGGAAAATTGCTGCCTGGTCTATAGGTTGGGCAATTGTTGCCTATTTGTTATTGGCAATCTCTGGTATATGGATGTTTAACCGACGTAGGTGGAAACGTCGCCGTCCCAGTTGGTTAAGGCCATTTCACTATATTACTGGGGCAATTATGGTTTTTTTAGTGTTATTGCTGCTGGGGATTGGAGTTGTCGGTACAATCGGATATTATGGCAGCCTCGGTCACTCACAGCATCTATTCGCTGGATTGTTAGTAGTAATGTTGGTGTTAATCTCAGCCGGAAGTGCTACCCAGATTAGTGGAAAGCTTCAGCGATCGCGATCGTACCAGGTACGCTTTTGGCGATCGCTGCACGTAGGCGCAAATATCCTTCTATTTGGCGGTTTTGCCTGGGTTGGCCTGACGGGATGGGATGTAGTGCAAAAGTACCTGCCTTAATGTTAGTTATTAATTGTCGGTTGAAATAGACTTTGGGCATGAACGCAGCAAGTGAGATTCTGATTATTGGTGGCGGTGTAATTGGACTGGCGATCGCCGTTGACCTCAAACTACGCGGTGCAACTGTCACCGTCCTCAGCCGCGATTTTCAGCAAGCAGCCACTCACACTGCTGGCGGAATGCTGGCACCGCAAGCAGAGGCAATTCCAGCAGGTCCGATGCTAGATTTGTGCTTGCGATCGCGATCGCTCTACCCAGAATGGATTCGCAAGCTAGAAGAATTGACAGGAATTAATACTGCTTACTGGGCCTGCGGCATTCTAGCACCTGTTTATCAACTGCCCCAGTCCCCACAGACTAAGGAAGCAACAGCTATTTGGTTAGATAAAGAGGCGATTAAACTATATCAACCAGGACTCGGTAAGGACGTTGTTGGTGGCTGGTGGTATCCAGAAGACGCTCAAGTTGACAATCGGATCTTAGCGCAAGCTTTAGTAAAAGCAGCACGGGAGTTAGGAGTCGATCTCAGAGAAGGAGTTGGCGTTGAAGCTATTCAACAAAAGCAAGGACGAGTAGATAGCCTGAGAACCTCTGAGGGAGAATTTCACGCGCAAAAATACGTTTTAGCAACAGGGGCCTGGTCGAATCAATTATTACCCCTGCCAGTACGTCCGGTCAAAGGACAAATGCTCTCGCTAGGGATGCCCCAGCAAGAAAATCAACCCTTGCCCCTACAAAGGGTGCTATTTGGCCCTCAAACTTACTTAGTGCCGAGAAGAGACGGACGTTTAGTAATTGGGGCAACGACAGAAGAAGTCGGCTGGACTCCTCACAACACTCCCACAGGAATTAAAACTTTATTAGACAGGGCAATTCGTCTCTATCCAGGATTAGAAAATTGGCCGATTCAGGAGTTTTGGTGGGGATTTCGACCGGGAACTCCCGATGAGTTACCCATTCTCGGTACGGGACAGTGCGATAATTTAATTTTAGCTACGGGTCACTATCGCAACGGGATTTTACTCGCTCCTGTAACTGCCTCTTTGCTAGCTAACTTAATTTGCGAGGAAAAAAGCGATCCCTTACTAGCACACTTTCGCTGGGATCGCTTTTACACTCAACTTATTTCTACTCCTCAAGTCATGACTTCTCTATTTTCCTCTTCTAATCATTCCACTCCTGCTAAGAATGGTTTAGTACAACACGCATCGCCACGCAAAGATAAATTAGCTGCCTCAGAGGCGATCGCAGGAGCAAAAAGCGATCAATTGACGATCGCAGGTCGCAGTTTTCGCTCTCGCCTGATGACTGGTACTGGCAAGTACCCCAGTCTTGACAAGATGCAGCAAAGTATTGCCGCCAGTGATTGTCAAATTGTCACTGTAGCGGTGCGTCGGGTGCAAACTAAAGCACCCGGACATGAAGGACTGGCAGAAGCATTGGATTGGTCTCAACTGTGGATGCTGCCCAATACTGCTGGCTGTAAAACTGCTGAAGAGGCGGTGCGAGTAGCGCGGTTAGGGCGGGAGATGGCTAAGTTATTGGGGCAAGAGGACAACAATTTTGTCAAGTTAGAAGTAATTCCCGATGCTAAATATTTACTGCCCGATCCGATCGGCACCTTGCAAGCAGCAGAACAATTGATTAAAGAAGGCTTTGCGGTTTTGCCCTATATTAATGCCGATCCCCAATTGGCAAAGCGCCTGGAAGAAGCCGGATGCGCCACGGTAATGCCGTTGGGATCGCCTATTGGTTCAGGGCAAGGAATTAAGAATGAAGCCAATATTGCCATTATTATTGAAGAAGCGAAGGTACCAGTAGTGGTAGATGCTGGGATCGGCGCTCCTAGCGAAGCCGCTTGTGCAATGGAAATGGGAGCAGACGCTTTGTTGATTAATAGCGCGATCGCTCTGGCTCAGAACCCAGTAACCATGGGACGAGCCATGGCTATGGCAACAGAAGCAGGAAGGTTGGCTTATCTAGCAGGACGCATGCCAATTAAAAGTTATGCTAGCGCCAGTTCACCTCTAACTGGAACGGTCAGTTGACTTCCCCAAAATCTAAATCTGACTTCTGAGTTCTACACCTCGCCAAAAAACTTTTTCAGCAAACCCTATTGATCAGATTAGGGCACTTCACCAAAAAACACTGTGAATCCAATTTGCTCAGTCACCCGTATAGAGAATAGAACGTATTCAATGAGGAGAGGCTCGAGATGGATTTCAGTCGCTACGAACCCTATGAAAGCTTGATTTTGCGGGTATTTCTGGGATTAACTATGATTTTTTGGGGCTATGAGAAATTAGCGTTGCCTAAACTAGCTGACACTTATATCAAAGACTATCAGGGTTTTATGCTTATTGACGTAAAACTATTTCTAGTAATTTTGGGTATTGCCCAGATAATTTTAGGCGTGATGATGATTGTTGGCTTTTACACGCGCATATCTGCTGTTTTTCTGGCTCTAATGGCGATCATTACCATTATCATTCCAGGTATGATTATTATCAAAGATGTTCCCCACTTTGCCTATGCTTTTGCTACGGCTGGCGGCGCGATCGCCCTCTTGATTCGCGGTTCGGGAGCTTATAGTGTGGATGCTAAACGCTTGAAGCGACAGAGGTTTAGGGCGAGAATGGCTTCTGAACGCTATCAAGATTAGCAATTAATCGTCTATTCTCAAGCTAAACTCAATGCTCCAGAGCGATGTAGAGCTATATCGTAATTTACAGGCTGGCAAAAAGTCCGCTCTGGGGCAACTTTACGACCGTTATGCCACTCTAGTATATAGTTTAGCTCTGAGAATTTTGACCAATCCCCAAGAAGCAGAAGACTTGACCCAAGAAATTTTTCTAACTCTGTGGCGTCGTCAGACTTATAATCCCGATCGCGGCTCCCTGAGTAGTTTTTTGATTACCTTGACCCGATCTCGAGCCTTCGATCGCTTGCGCTACCGCAGCAGTAAGCATAAACTAGTTGATCGCTGTGGGCAAATGATATCTACTTCAGCACTCTTACCTACTCCTGTGGAACTAGCTTCAGTGCAAGAACGTCAAGAGCGAGTACGCCAAGCTTTAGACGGACTTCCCCAGAAGCACAGACAGGTTTTGGAAATGGCATATTATCAAGGTCTGAGTCAATCAGAAATTGCCAAACAGTTAGATAAACCCTTGGGGACTGTGAAAACTTGGGCGCGTAAGGGTCTGTTGCAATTGAGAAAAAATTTACAAGAGTTTATGGGGGAGTATGACGATGGTTGAACCCTCACCAGCAGAACGCATCGAAGAACTATTAGCAGGTGATGCTTTAGACAATCTCAGCTCCGAAGAAGCCGAAGAATGGAAGCAACTGGTGGCGGAAAATCCAGAATTAGTTAAGCAGAGCGATCGCCTGCGCTCAGTCATAGAATTAATGCCCTATGGTCTTTCCTCAGTGGAACCGCCATCGCAGTTGCGCTCAGCTATCCTAGATGCTGTTAGTGATAATAGCAAACAGAATACCATTCAACCGAGATCGTGGAGGTGGCGCGGAAGTCCGATAGTAGCAACTATCGCCGCACTATTGGCTCTGATTCTAGGAATAGATAACTATCGACTGCGGCAAAATTTGAATTTAGTTCGCGTTCAACTGTCTCAGCACCACTCCCCTTTTAGGGATAATAGCTCTAGGAAAATGGCGATCGCTAAAGATGTAATTTTAGCAAATCACTGGGATGGTATTTCCGAGCTAGTTCGAGACCACACCGGCTCTTTAAGCCGTTCTCGTGGGCCAGCAGATGTAAAATTGAGTACGCCGGAAAAACTGGCAGAGCATTTTCAAGAACAGATAACTTTACCTTCGCCATTACCTCAGTTGGTTCGGAAAGGGTCAGAGTTGTTAGGAGGTAGTTTGTGTCAGTTAGGTAACACCAAGGGAGTCCGGTTTAGTTATCAACTCAGCACTGGTGAGACTATTTCTTTTTACCAGCTATCTCGCCAGAAAAAAAGTCTATTTCCCCATTCAGGTTTGGGGTATCTTTACATTACTCAACCCCAGGAACCAAATATAGTAATCTGGGAAGACGAAAAATTTATTTACGCGATCGTTGCTACTCTACCCTTCGATCGCCTCCAGCAGCTTACTTCAAATATTTAGGGTTTGGTGAATCGCACGTTTTGGTCTAATCATCCCTATTATGTTGATAACCGAGACTAATTTGACCGGGTTCGAGATAAATTTCTGTAATTGCACCTGGCGATCGCAAGCGGACTCGCAATTTACCTAGAGGAGTTACGCCGACAATTACTCCCGGACAACCGTTTACGACAACAGAACCTCCTAAATTATCGACCAATTCTAGATAAGAGGGTAGCAGTCCTTCTATTCCTTGCTGAATATAGCGTTGATATCCAGATAAAACTCCGTGGATGGCGATCGCAGCTAAAATTTCTAAAGACTCGATCGAAGATATGAGCGTCTGTTTTTTGAGGAAGGATTGCAGATTAATACCTATTTCTGGAACTGGGTTAGTCCAATTAATGCCAATGCCAATAACTGCTTGAGTAATTTGTCCTCGTTGGATGCGAGTTTCAGCTTTAATGCCGCCGAGTTTTCTTCCTTCTAGAATTAGATCGTTTGGCCATTTGAGCGCAACTGGTATACTTTTACTGCGCAGAGCAGTAGCAATTCCCCAAGCACTACAAAGGGTTAAGTGAGGGGCATTTTGGGCTGATATCTGAGTAGCCAAAGCCAGAGATAGGTAGAGTCCCCCCGATGGAGATTGCCATGTTCGTCCCCATTGACCTCTTCCAGCGCTTTGTGTGGAGGCGATCGCTACTAGCGGTAAAGCTTGACCTGCTGAGATCAGTTCCCAAAGTTTTTGATTAGTAGAAGGTATATTATCAAAGAAGTACGCAGATAGTTTGAGTTTTTCATGATAGGGAGAGAAATTTTGCCAGGTCGTCTCAAACTGTTGCTGATCGAACTTCACAATTACAAACTATAAGAGTTAGTAGTTAGTTAAATTTTATGTCAATATCTTCCTCAGTTATCCTTGAAACTAATACCCCTGCTTCTAGTAGTTGGCAATGGCAAAGTTGGGAAGATTTACCTTATTTAACTTGTAGTCTCCTACAAAACTGGCAACACGGCTTTTTTACTCAACAGTTTTCGCCTCGATCGCCAGCAGCATTGGTAGGAGTGTTACAATCTGATGCTAGAGCTTATCGCGTTCGACAGGTTCACAGCGAGCGGGTATTATTGCCTCAAGAAATTGAAGCTGCTGTGAGTAAAGAGGATTCACATTCTAGTTTACCTGCTGCTGACGGTATTGTTACTGATGGAGAACAACAGTCAGTATGGGTAGCCAGTGCTGATTGTACCCCAGTATTAATCGGAGATATTAAGACGGGAAGGGTGGCGGCGATTCATGCAGGTTGGCGAGGGACAGCTATGAGAATTGTGCCAGAAGCGATCGAGCTTTTCCTCGATTGTGGGAGTTCTCTAGAAAATCTACGTATTGCTATGGGTCCAGCTATTAATGGTCAAGTATATCAAGTTGCCGAACCAGTAGCGGCAGAGGTTGGTGCTACTGTTATTTCTACTGAACAAACAGACACCCTAGAAGCTATTCTAGATGCTTTGTGGCAGTTATCCGACTCGCCATTATTGGCAGATCCCGATCCAGGAAAGGTACGCTTGGACGTGCGCAGAGTGAATGCAATTCAGATCGAACAATTAGGAATTAGTAAAGAGCAAGTGGCGATCGCTCCTTACTGTACTTACCAACAACCAGAATATTTCTTCTCCTACCGCCGCACTAGTCAAAAGAAAGTTCAATGGTCTGGAATTGTAAGTAGAGTAGGCTAGAGCATTAATTCAGTAATCAAGAGCAATTATCAATTGAGAGGGAGAGAGAATTGTGGGGGGTTTTGGAGGTGTGGAGAGAATCAAGATAAGTTAAGCTTTTTGCCTTCTCTTTCTTCCCCCCTCTTTCCCCTCTCCCCGTTAGACGATGGCTATCAGATGAAATTTTTGACAGCTTATCCAATCCAGGGAATATCATCGCCTTTAGCTTCTGCACCCAACTCGGCTTTTTTGCTCAAGTAGCCTTGGCTAGGCATATTTTTTTCTGGACTTAATTCTTTCTCAATAGAATAGGTTATATTGGTAATTTTTTGAGGATCAGACATCTGATTTGACTTTAACTTAGAGTCAGATTTGTTCTGGTATAAAAGGTAATGTAAAAAAAAGTTTATGGTAGATTGTTTAACCCATCCCTGGCGAACTGCCAAACAGCCAAATAGCATTCCTGTCTGTTGCTGTAGTTTAAGAATAATTCTAATTTGTTCCTCATTCAACAGCCCTGCTTGTTTAAGATATTGACCTAAAGGCTGTTTAACTTTCTGATTAGTTAATTCGGGGAAATGTTCGAGAAAAAAATTAACTGTTTTTAATTTGAGCCATCCCCGCAAGGCTAAAATTTCCCCTAATTGTAGGTTGCCATATTTACTTCGATCTCGTAAAGCTATTTCTATCTGTGCTGACGAAACTAAGCCAGCCTGCTGTAATAATTCACTTAGAAACTCGGATACAGATTTATTAGCCATATGCAATCAGAAACCGCGAACAAGGAAATTTATCTTAGCTTTAACTTAAGCTAACTTAGTTTATCCTAAATTCACAAAAATCAACCATAACTGTGGAAAATACTGATAAATAACTAATAAAAACTCAAAAAAAAATAAGCTCCTAATTAATTAATTAATAGGAGCTTATAAGATGCTAAAAAAGCAGCTCTTTTAGTCTTTTTTCAGGGCATCGAGCCATTCTCGAACTTGTTCGCCGGCAATATCCCGACCACCCAAACCAAAAGCCAAGGCGATCGCCACCGCAATTCCACCTACGAGTAAACCGAAGGCTAAGTTAACAATGTTGGGAGCAATACCCATCTGTTGCAGTGCCATTGCCGATATCAGGATAATAATTGCAATGCGTGCTGTTTGTCCGAGAATCTTCGACTGACGAGTACCCGAACTAGTAATTAAAGTGAAAGCCAGATTGGCTAAATATAAACCCAGAGCAAAGATAATCAAACCGACCAGGACTTGACCAGCGATCGCCAGAATTACTGCTACTACTGTTGTTAGTGCCTCAATTTCCAGGATATCAACAGCAGTTAGAGTGGCAATTAGCATAATGGCAATCAGAACGATCGTCCCTACCAATTCTGAGGGTGTTTTGAGCTTGGGTTGTTCTGTTGCTGCTTCAGGGGTTGGTGTGGCACCAACTTTAGAGATGCCTAGCCATTGGAAGAGATTGTTGAAGCCAATCCCAGTAAGAATATTGGTGACTAATTCAGCGACATACTGCCCTATTACATAAGCAAAGATCACAACTACCGAGGCAGCAAAAATTTTGGGGAGAATATTGAGAACCTGGTTCAGCATGGCGATCGCCGGAGCTGATATTGCCTCAATCTTCAAAACTTCCAGAGCAGCAATGGCAATGGGAATTAAAATCAAGACATAGACAATGGTGCCAATAATCCAGGAAAGAGATTGACGTCCAGCAGCAGCAGAAAGCCCAAATCTTTCGCCAATCTGATCGGTACCTGTAGCAGCTAAAAGATTGGTCACCACGCGACGCAATACCTGAGCAATTAACCAGCCTGCTGCCCCAATTAGCACTGCTGCTAAGATATTCGGTAAAATCGAGAGAATCTGATCTAGCAGCGCCTGTACTGGTTCCAAAGTTCCCTCTAAACCCAAGGTATTGAGAATAGAAGGCAAAAAGACTAAGAAAATAAACCAGTAAACTGCGTTACCTAGGGTTTCGCTGAGAGTAAATGCTCCTTCTGGGGGTGTCTCGCCCATTTGTTGATTCAAGCGCTCGTCGAGGCGAAAAGTACCTAGAGCTCTAGTCAAAACCAGTTTAGCTACAGTTGCTAGCAGCCAAGCTAACCCGATCAAAATCACCGCACTGATAATCCTAGGTAGGAAAGTAGTTACTTGCGTTAGCAGGTCGTTTAGGGGTTGAGAAACTACTTCCAGTTGTAGGGTTTGTAAAACTGCGACTATTGTAAACAGGATGACCAGCCAGTAGACGAAACTACCAATCCATTTTTCGATCGGCGGACCCTGACCCTCTGGTGCTCCTGTAATCCAGGTAGCAATTTTGTTATCTATATCAGTCTTGTGTAGCAGTCCCCGAACTATACCAGCCGCGAACAAAGCAACGATCCAGCCAATCACCAACGTCAGGATTGCCCAGAGTATATTTAACACTGAACCTCCCAGATTGTCAGCTATGCCTGAGCCAAGTTCATTGAGCCAGGAAGTGAAGTCTGGAGCTATTTGCGCCAGGAGAGGTGGCAACAGCTTTGACGTACTCGCATCAATTATGTATGTCATCTTTATACCAATGTCTGTTGATTTTTTAGATCAATCCAATCGGACTTTACCAGGAAAAATAGACATTTGTTGCCTAATTAAGCACTAATTTTTGCTGGTAGGCTTCTAATCCAGTCTTGAGGTCTGTTGCTGTCTTCTATGCCGTCACTAAATATTTGAGGGCGAGATAGCAAAACCAGGTTGATTTAGGATTTTTAGAAGCTCAACTAACTATATTCATCTAAAATAAATGCAATTTCACAGGTTTTATTTAAAAATCTTAATTTTAATCCTAACTTCTTTCTCAGAAGAGTTTAATTGGTAGATGTGCGATCGATTGTATTCAGAGAATACCAAGCAAAAATTAAATTTAATTAATTGAAAGCTTAATATTTGGTTATTTATTCTACTCAGGCACTATCGATCGCTAAAAAGCAACCGCACTCGCTCAATAGCTTTGATTATCGATCGGCGATCAGTAGTAACAAAAAGCAATAAACAACTAGTTTCTAATCTGTGGCAACTGGTAACCAGACGATAAAAGTCGTTCCCGAACCAGCAGCGGCATCTTTAGCTAGGGAAACATTGTGAGTAGCTCGATTGGGACTAATTAATTCGATTTTGCCGTGCATTTGTTCGATCAATTCTTTAGCGATCGCCAGTCCTAAACCACTACCGGGAATATCTCCTCTTGCTTGTATTCCTCGGTAATGACGCTCAAAAATACGATCAATATCCTCAGAGGGTATACCAGAACCAGTATCGCTGACCGAAATTCCTTGCCAATTTCCACCAGCTGTCGGTTGCTCGATTCCGGCTTCGATCTCTACTTTGCCCCCAGCAGGAGTATACTTTAAAGCGTTGTCGATTAAATTACTCAAGACCTCACGCACTGCTCCAGCATTAGCTCGAACTGGCGGTAAATTTGGCCAAATGTGAAAGCTGAAGTCAATATGTCGTTCTTGAGCGATCGTGCTAGCAGAAACTAATAAAGGTTCTATAATTTCCTTGAGTTTTGTTGCTTCTAAACTCAGAGAACGATCGCTTAGTACCGAATCAGAATTAGAGACGGTTGTAAATTTCTCAGGTAAGAAGAGTTCGGCTGGCTTGAGAGTTAAAGTTCGAGGATCGGTTGAGCTCGAATCCATCTCGCTGGCACATTGTTGCACTAAATCCTGCAAGTGTTCGCTTTC
>JBFRWL010000280.1:0-11323 GCA_051439565.1 Prochloraceae cyanobacterium | reverse complement strand
GGATACTCCCACTCTCGAAGTCAGTTATCGGGACTATACTAGCACTGACAATCCTCCCATTCTGCACCGCAAAGAAACTTTTGTCACTCCCGACTATCCTCTCTATCAAGAATTTTTACAACTGACTCGTTTTGAAGTAGCGTTAGGTCTGTTAGATGACTCTCGTTTTATCGGTACTCGCCAAGAATGGCAATATCGCTTGTTACGAAGAGGGATAGGTTTTGTCGGACATCGTTTGATCTGTCCGATCGATCCTACCTCTAACAACAAGAATAAAATAGCTATTCGCATCGAACGTCACAAAGCTGCTATTGTCCGCAAAGAACTATCTCGTCCCGTACGTTTAGCGATAGAAGCAGATTTATTTAAGCCAGAAACGACTTTTTTTGACTTTGGTTGCGGTTATGGTAGCGATATAGAACGGGTCGCCAAACGAGATTACAAAAGTTCTGGATGGGATCCTTACTACCGTCCCGATGTCCCTTGCACCCCTGCTGATATCGTTAATCTCGGTTATGTAATTAATGTCATAGAGAATATCGAAGAACGACAAGAAGCACTCTTAAAAGCCTGGGAATTAACCCGTCAAGTTCTTATTGTCGCCGCACAAGTATTAATCGACGATCGCGCCAGAGGCATAGTTGCATATGGAGATGGCATCATTACCAATCGCAATACTTTTCAAAAATATTACCAACAAGAGGAACTCAAAACTTATATCGATCGGGTTCTCAATGTGGATGCTATTCCCGCTGGACTGGGAGTCTATTTTGTTTTTCGCGATGAAGTACAGGCGCAAGCTTTTCGCGCTTCCCGCTTTCACTCCCGTGCTACTACTCCTAGAGTACGAAGTCAAGTTAAGAATTTTGAAGACTATCAGGAGATGTTAGCTCCCCTGATGAATTTTGTTACTGAGCGAGGTCGCTTACCAGTAAAAGGAGAATTGCTAGAAGCAGCACAATTGAAAGCTGAATTTGGAACCATGCGTCGTGCTTTTCAAACTATTTTACAAGCAACTGAGGAAAAGGAATGGGAGGCGATCGCCGAAAAACGCCGTCAAGAACTTACTCTCTTCTTAGCGCTGAGCAATTTCAATAGTCGTCCCACCATTAGAAAGTTACCTCGCGAAGTGCGAGAGGATATCAAAGCGCTATTTGGTAATTATAAGCAAGCTTGTTTGCTAGCGGACAGGATGTTATTTAGTCTCAGAGACTTCGATAACATTGCTAATATCTGCGCCAGCAGTCCGGTAGGAAAACAGCTACGTAGTTCTTTACTAGTTCACATCAGCGCCTTAGAAACTCTCGATCCTCTGCTGCGACTCTACGAAGGCTGTGCTAGTCGTGCTGTTGGTCGTTTAGTAGATGCCAATGTAATTAAATTAAACTTCGAAAAACCCAAAATATCCTATCTTTTCTGTCCTGAGTTTGATACTGACCCCCATCCTGTAGTGCATACCAGTATGAAGATTAATTTGAAGGATTTGCGGGTCAGATATCAGGATTATTATCTGGAAGATAACCCTCCGGTGTTACACCAAAAAGAGGCTTTAGTTACCCCAGATTATCCTCTCTATGAAAAGTTTGCCAGACTCTCTCGCCAAGAGCAAGACTGGGGGTTATTCGATGACTTAAGTTCTATTAGTCGCCTTCAGGGGTGGTTGCAATGTTTAGAAGACCACTGTGCGACAATAAAAGGATATCGACTACAATGGCGCAAAGATGCAGACCCTTATAAGGTTAAGTTATTGCGATCGCAGATTTATGCCCGCAAAAAAAACCGAGGATAGTAAGTTATAAGTAGGTGGGTCAAATTAATTAGAAAATGGTTGAGAGAGGGAGAGGGGCCGCGTGGGGAGACCAGGGGGACAATAACACACAGCAATGAGCAATCAACAATTAATAATTAACTAACAGCTAACTCTTCATTTGAGTTTTATATTTATTTTTGTCTACCTACTTATCAATTATCTTATCGGAGATAACTAAATACTCAGGTTGAGTTAAGGTATAGGGGGATGGTGATAATTAAGTGTTTCGAGTTTGTCACTGATTATAATTAAGATACCATTCTAAATAAAATGTGAAATCTCTCTGTTCCTTGACGTTTGCTGTTCTCTTCTCTAATAGACTGTGTTCGCGACTGAAATAGACTGGCTATAATAGAGTATTAATATTAATATGAATTATGCTTAATCAAGCATAAATAAATTACTATTTCTGATGTTAAATCTGGTTAATTGGTTATGACTAACTCCTTGAATTAATTAAAAACTGATCGACTCATTACTCTTTACTTGAAAAAAAATGACTGTTCAAATTCGGTTTTTACCAGACGATATTACGATTGAAGCAGAACCAGGAGAACCTATGCTGGAAGTAGCAGAACGGGCTGGTATATTTATTCCCACCGGCTGTTTGATGGGTTCTTGTCATGCTTGCGAAGTAGAACTTGAAGATGGTACTCCAATTTGTGCTTGTATTAGCGCAGTTCCTATGGACAAAAAGCAGCTAACTATTAATCTCTACTCCGATCCAGTTTGGTAACTCCTGACCTCTGACTTCTGTACAGACGAACCAGGTCACGTCTCTTCTGAACCCCAAACCCTATTTATTCATGAGTCTAGGCCAATTACGATCGGCTTTGGTAATATTGCCAGGGATATCTTTTTCCCAGGTTCTTTGCACGCGCTTATTGTAGTTAAGGTAAAGTTTGTCGTTGACGATCTTCCAAGCATTGGGATCGATGGGGGCGGTGTAGCCTTGACTAACTGCCCAAGCACAGAAGCCACCGTATTGAGGTGCGTACTTTTCGGGGTTGCTAGCAAATAAGTCTCGATTTTCGGCACTAGCAAACTTCCAAGTAGCACCCATCCATTCGTAAGTAAAGCGATCGCTTCCTTTTACAGCTCTACCTTCGTTAAAATAAGCTACTGTGTCTGTACCTTTGATGGCTACGCCATTCTGTACATAGACTTTTGGGTTAGTGGCTTTATTGGCATTGCTTTTAGATGCAATAGCTGGAGTGGTATCAGTTTGGAGAGAATTAGTTGTCTTAGCCTGGGTAATACCATAACCAGCGATAATCGCTAGACCTAGAATTGTTGCTCCACCAACAACAGCCAGATTGACTCGTTTCATAACTGATACCTCTTTAGTAAATCGATTCAATTCAATTTCGATCTTTATTTATCTATCTGAATTTACTCTGAGGTATTTATGAGATTTTTCTTAGTTTATATGTAGCAGTACTATGTGATTCTTGAATTGACTGATGACGACAGGTGTTAGCTGTTAGGTTTTAGGTGTTTCTCCCCTGTCTCCCCACACTCCCCTCTCTCCCTTGTCTGTTGTCTGTGTGTCTCCCCCTCTCCCATTCAACCTCAAACGGCAGTTCACCGCTCTTCTATGGGAATATAGGCATCATTGTGAGTGCCAGTATAAACTTGAGTAGGTCGGAAAATACGATTAACTGCTAACTGCTCTTTCCAATGAGCTAGCCAACCTGCCACTCGCGCGATCGCAAATACTGGCGTAAATAAATCGCTGGGTATTCCTAGCTTGCGATATACTAAGCCAGAGTAGAAATCTACATTGGCATATATTCCCTTATGACCTAATTTTTCTTCGACTACACGTTCTAACTCCAGGGCGATTTGATAATATTGGTCGTGATGGCTATTGTCAAATAACTGTTCCGCTAAATTTTGCAAAATAGTAGCTCGCGGATCTTTGACCTTATATACTCGATGTCCGAAACCCATAATTTTTTGCTTGTTCTCGATGCACTTGTCTATGTAGGGACGGACATTTTCTACCGAGCCAATTTCTTGTAACATCCGCAGCACTTCTTCGTTAGCTCCTCCGTGCAAGGGCCCCGCTAATGTACCGACAGCAGAAGCTATCACTCCATAAGGATCTGTCAGGGTTGAAGCCGTTACCCTGGCGGAGAAAGTGGAAGCATTGATCGTATGTTCGGCGTGAAGGATTAAACAAATGTCAAAAATACGCGCCGCCAAGGGATGTGGCTCCCTTTCGGTGAGCATGTACAAAAAGTTGGCAGAATAGTCTAAATCGTCATTGGGTTGTACCGGGTCGTTTCCCTTGCGCATCAACTCGAATGCTGCTACCATGGTTGGAATTTTGGCTATTAGCCGCACTACCGCTTTGCGGATATAAGCAGGATCGTCCAAGGCACGACGAGAGTAAAATAAACCCAGTGCTGCTGCCGAAGTCTGCAAAGCGTCCATCGGATGCCCCGTTTCTGGGAAACATTTCATCATGTCCCGAATGCGATATTTAATCCGCCGATGGTAAAGAATGTCTGTTTCAAACTCTCTTAGTTCTTCTTTAGTGGGCAGTTTACCCCAAATTAACAAGTAAGCAGTTTCCAAGAACGTGCTTTTTTGAGCTAATTCTTCAACGCTAATGCCGCGATACTCTAAAATTCCCTGTTTGCCATCTACATAGCTAATGCTAGATTTAGCCGCGGGAATACCTTCTAAACCGGGTTGATATTCGCAAGTCAGCACTACCATATATTCACCTTTTACTTGAAGAAAATCTTCTGAAGCTAACTTAGCTTAAAAGTATGGAAAGTCTTCTGTTTTACCAAAAAGCTTTATGATAAAGCCATTGCTAGTTACTTCTGCTTCGTAAAAATTAAAATTGTCAACTAGTGTATTGCTAACTATAGCAACCACTTAGGAGCAGTTAATAAAAATAATTCGCTCCTACCTACTGGGGTTCCGTTTTCTGGCAGTCTCACTCCAATAGCACCAGCTTTTTTCACCACTAATTTTTCCTGAGCTACTCCCCAGACTAGTATTTCTGCCCAGTCGCCTAGGTTGGGTTGATGACCTACTAGGGCAATAGTGCTTTTTTTTTCATTATAGCGTTTGTCTAAATACCAGTTTACCCAAGCCTGAAGCTCACCGTTGGGTGCTAAAGGAGAAAATACTTCTAATTGCTTGCTCAGGCCTATTTTTTGCAGGATTTCGGCGGTTTGACGCGCTCTTAGTAAAGGACTTGTTAAAATGAGCTCGAACCGCAGACCGATCTGGTAGAAACGTTGTGCGACTTGTTGGGTTCTCTGCTCTCCTTTATCAGTTAAAGGACGTTCTCTGTCGTTGCTGTATTCGGCGCGATCGGCAGCGATACCGTGGCGGATCAGGTAGAGTTCCATCTTGACGAAAGGGCGCTAATCAGTGTGAATTAAACTATCATCCGGATTAACCAAGCGTGAGAGTTTTTGCTTGATTTGCGTGTCGAAAACTTCCCATTTGAGCTTAGCATACTCCGATTTTTCGTTAAAACCGCTCAAAAAAAGTATTGGTATTTCAAAGCCTCCTGCCATATAACGTCCACCCCCAAAGAAACGTCCTTGAGAATCTTGCCCAAAAGCTTCTTTGATAAATTCGTCTGGATCTAAGGTTAGCTTACTAGTTCTAAGGGAGCCAATAACTAATTCTTTTTCTTGATCTTCGCCGTGAACAATGCCGTAGACTACAGCAGTGTGGATGTTTTCTTCTGTCACCAAAAAATCAGCAGCTTGAGGAATAGCGTCGCGATCTTCATAGCGCAGGTAGCCAACACCAGCGATGGAAAAGTTATTTTTAATGATGCGGTTTTTGAGCGATCGCTCGATCACGTCCATCACTCGCCGGGAACGAGTGGACTGCATTACTGCATTTAACAGCTGAGGGTCATAATATTTACATAGATAGCTAGCTGCTAAAAAGTCTTCTTCCTGTGCTATCAATAGTTGATTGGTATCGGAACGCAAACCGTGCATCAGAGCGGTGGCACATTTAACATGTTGGTTATTATTGCTATTAAATTTTAATAATCCTGCTTGTATGTATTGAGTCAAAATTGTGGCAGTGGCACGAGTTTGCATTCGCAGATCGATAAATTCTGTTTCTATATCTTCCTGCTTGCTGTGGTGGTCAATTACGACTACAAAGGGAATATTTGCCTGTTTTACTAAAGGAATAAGTTGACTATTAGTTCCTTGACTATCCAGTAACACGCAACCGTGATATGATAGTATACTCTGGATATCTAGATTTTGTAGATCTAAGCGTTTAGCTGGTAAACCCGTAAGTTTTACCAAGGCAATATTTTCTTGATGAGAAATAGTGCCAGCATAAACAATATCAGCTTCGATGTTATACTCTGCAGCAATCAGTTTGTATGCCCAGGCGCTGGAGAGAGCATCAGGATCGGGGAAATCCTGGATAACAACTATTTGGCGTTCTTTTTGGTGCTTTTCTAATGTTTCTCGCAGCTTTTGGACGAGCTGTTCGAGAGACGATGATAAATTAGTATTACTTTCGGGATCTGGGTTAAATTCTTCGGTGGAAACTCCAACGCTAGGGTCATCTGAGTTTAACTTTTTAGTTAAAGACTCAAGCTCCTGAGCATTATTGATGTTTGATAGCATTTTCGGATGGTTGTTAATAATTCAACTACCGACGCACGAACATTAAATACCAATCACGTATTTCCTCCACTCTTGATTGAGATTGCCTTTAGTGTATTTAACAATTTCAAAATGAAGGCTGCTGTAAGGTCTCCGAGGTTGGGAGAACAAACCCATATTTGCTTCGTTAGGAGTGCGGCTGCCTTTTCTAACGTTACAACGAACGCAAGCTGCAACTAAGTTTTCCCAGCTATCTCCTCCACCACGAGAACGAGGAACAACATGATCTAGGGTTAAATGCTCGCCTCTATAACCGCAGTATTGACAGGTATGACGATCTCTTTCGAGAACATTACGGCGAGTTAGAGGGATTTCTTTGTAAGGTACTCTAACATAGTAACGCAGTCGAATTACTGTAGGTAAAGGAAATTCTGAGTAGATTTTTTTGCCATTGTGTTCCAGTTGCTCCGCTTTTCCTGTGAGTAATACAACAACTGCTCTACGCCAGCTTGTGATATTAAGCGGTTCGTATGAGGCATTTAGCACCAAAACTTTGCCCATTTGTATCGAAAATTAGAGGATTTTACCCCAGATAGTAACACAGGTTACTTAAACTTTGTCAGCGTACTGCCAGTAAGAGTAGGCGATCGCCTCTTCTCGATCGCCCTGACTGGGTCAGCAATTCCTCTGTTAATGTCAGCATGGATGCGTTTGGGAGCAAGTGCGAGCGCAATTTCAAAAAATACTACCATACATCAATTATCCGAATCTGTTACCTGTTGCCTTTCCTAACCGAAGTGTAGCAATCTTAAATGAAATTGGTATTACAAGGTAATCGCCTGTTCGTGGTCTTGCTGAGTGGAGTTGTTCGGATAAGTTCTTTTCTCTTTTCACTCTGCCTCCCTGCATAATCTCAACCGAAAACTTTATTTAACCGAACAGTAGGCAGCAGAGTTCTCTCGCTGTCATCAGCTGAGAATTCTATAGCCACCTTGCCACCTTGCGTTAAACTCTTTTTCACTAATCCGGCTATGTGAACCGTTGTGCACCTTATATTTTGATTCTAAGGTGCCCCAGGGGTCGTGAGCTATCCAGTATCCATTGTTTCGATCAATCAGCATAATAATATGGCCACCACTAGGATTTGCCATGCTACCTTTGTGCAATATGTTGACGACGACAGGAAAATCTGTATCTACTAAATCCTTAACAAATGGCAAATCCCTATCACCCATCCATTTAGTGTTAAAGCCGTACTCCTTTATGGTCTCGGTCTGAACGCCATGATAGATGGTGTCCCCTTTAGCGAAAACTTTTCTTATATAGCTATCATCATTGTCAAGACCAGGTTTGCCAGTCACTCGTAAGAGCCAATCTAAATACATTGCATTGCTACTACTATTGCAAGTTCGCCATGAATCTCTATAGTTATCACGCTGGCTAAAATACCTGGTTTTTAAGTCAAGATTCA
Source organism: Prochloraceae cyanobacterium (assembly GCA_051439565.1). Lineage (GTDB taxonomy): Bacteria > Cyanobacteriota > Cyanobacteriia > Cyanobacteriales > JBFRWL01 > JBFRWL01. Next base: position 3,429 of record JBFRWL010000280.1, on the reverse strand, counting down.
ACGTCTTGCCCGCTGGTAGGTACTTGGTTAACCTGTCTATTTGTCGCTGGACTGCCGGATTGTCATGCTTCAGTGCTGACCCCTCAGATACTTTATCGGAGGTAGTCGAAATAATCTGAGATTTCTTTTGGGATCTAGACGGGACAGATGGTATTACTTTCTTAGCCCTTTCCCAGAACTGACAACGATCTGGATAGCCATTGTATCCTCCATTAATCAACTTCGTTACTTTTCTGAAGTCACCGGCATCGGCGGCAGCATTAATGTTACGGGATTGCCAATACCAACCCGCAACAGCTGCATTAGTGTAGGGATCTTGTACGACTACTTGGGGATTCTCTTCTAAAGGTAAACCTAATGCTTTGCCACATTGACGATAATTAGACCTACCAGTGAGTTGAATTAATCCCCGTCCTTTGTATCGTTTACCGTCCCCTGGTTGAGTGTTTCCTAAGTCTTTTCTACCTTCATAGGCAGCACCACTAGCTATTTCTTCTTTATACCTCAGTGAGCCGCTCTCATGGGCGATTTGGGCAATAAAGGCAGCTGCTCTCTTGGCAGTGTTTATCTCAAAGTCATGCAAGACTTTGTTGAGTGGCTTAACATATGTGGCAATATCCTTAGAAGACGCATTGGGCATGATCTTCTTTAAGTTTGTCTGGGTAAAAAATTCTGGGTAGGTTGCTACGTCATCCTCACTAGGTTCTTCCCAAGGTAAGTGCCAATGATCTAACCAAATGTACCAAATGCCAGCACCATAGTCTAATTCAACTAGATAATGTCCGTCAGTTTCTTCTGAATACTTGAGAACTGTGTACTCTTTGTCCACGGAAACTTTTACTTTTTGGTCGTCAAGGAGTTCCGATGAGTCAATGGGCTGCTTTTTCAGGTAGGTTTCATGTATTGCCTTGATGATTGTATTTGGGGGAGCAATCTCCAAACGATCGCTGTCAATGACAGTTGTTGTTCTTGAACTCCAGGGTTTTCTCTTTCTCAGCGATCGGGTACTAACAGAACCTGAAGTAGAAGCTTTTAATTCAGCGATACTCCGGCGAGATCCTGATGTTCCTACAGTGGAAGTAACTGTTTCTATTATCTTCGGTGACTGCGGGGTTTTAGTTTGAGAAACTTTGAAGGCTTTTTCCAGTAAACTTGAACCTCCCCTGCGTTGCTTAATCCAGTCTTCGTTCTTCTCTAGCCAACCCTTCAGGGGAATGTCTACTGCTTCATCTTCACTTTCTATCAGAACTTTAGCTAGTCCATAATTACGGTCAACAATTAATAAATCCTCAAATATTTCTTCTCTCCAGGGAGAAGCGGTTGAATTGTTTGTTGTTTGTTCTTCCTCTTGAATGATTCTGGCAAGTGCCCGATTGAGTTCGTATTTCCAAGTAGTCCCGACAATTTGAGTTCCCCGCAGTTGGATAGCTTGATTGAGATGGGAGATGGACTCATCTAATCTAGGAGGATCGGAGTCTTTGTAGGCATAGGCAAGCTGGGCGTGATATTGGTCATTTTTGGGAGCGCTATCTACCAGTGCCTGAAAAATAGGTATGGTTCTGGGAATTTGAGATTTGAAGGCTTTTGTCCGCCAACTCAAGCGACGAATGTCCTTAGCCATCATAAAAACCTGTTGTTTGAGATCCTCTGAGGCATTTTTGATTTTTTCGGAGAGTACGTAAACTTCTGAAGAGGGAAGTCCCTCATTAATCTGTCGGTTGACAAGTTTAATAAGACTTTTATCCTCATTGAGTTGATCGACTTGTTGAGCGAGTCGTTCTTTTTCTTCTGCAACTAAGTCAGCCTCATCAATGCGCTTGATTACCCTGTTTAGGGCGGCATTGAGAATGGCTTTTCCCCCGTAACCTCCTACCATTCCAATGACAAAGATAATGATTTCTTTGTCGTCCCCTGCTTTAACCGCCGCAGGTATGAAAATATAGGCAGTAAAGGCACCACCGATACCGACAAAGACTTCCCCAATAAACCCTGGTTTCAAGCTCTTGCCACCATTCTCCCAAGTTGGCAGTTCCAATGCACCGTCTAGCAAGATTGAGTAAAGAATGCCTCCAAGTGCCCCAGCTATGGTCAGACTCAGATATTTGGCTTCGAGTATTGGCGGCCAGGATATATCTACGTTAGGTTGATTGGTATAACTGACTAGAATAGAGAAAAAGAAAACTAGGCCGATTCCTAATAGAAAAGTAAGACCAAACCTTCTCCAATAGTCCCATCGGATTCCATTAATGTTTTGTTTTGTTTTTTTCATTGCTTTGACTCCACAACAGAGGTTTTAGCTATAACTACGATCCGAAAAGGGACTATTTTTTATCTTTGGGATGTTACTCATTGTCCTCTTTGTTGTCGGCTAATTTCTGGTCCAGCATTGTGCCTAAGGAATGAATTAGCTGCATTCCACTGGTAGAGCGCATCAATTTATTGATATCTTCTCCGTTGCCATTAGCAAAGGTATAGATACTCGAATGTCCTAGTACCCCTGGTTGCGGTGCGAGGGCTTGAGCCACTTTTACAATGTCTTCTAACTTATCTTGACCTATTAGTTCGTCTCGAATCAGCTTAACCATCCGATCGACATCGTTGATAGGTACAGCTTTATAGCGTATTTCTTCTGCTTCAGCTAGTGTTTTAATGATTTCTGCTTCTGATGCCACGCGCTGAACTCTTGCCGCTTCAATGGCTGTTGTAATTGCTTCGAGGGCTTCAGCTCGCTCTTTTTCTTTTGTTAGCTTCTCTTTTTCTTTGTCGATCGTCTCAATTACTGCTTGGATTTCTTCCTTTTCTAATTGTTGCTGAAGTTGTGCTTGCAGACTTTGGAATCCTTTGTTTGCATTAGCAACTTTGGTATCTTCTTCAATTTTGGCAAGTTGAATGGCGGCAGTTTCTTGAACCTGCGCTTTTTGAATCTCTGCCTCTATATTCGCTCTATCTTTTCCTTGCTTGATTTGAAATTCTTTATTTGCCTCAGCAACTTTGGCATCTTCTTGAATTTTGGCAAGTTGAATAGTAGCGGTTTCTTTATCTTGCGCTTTTTGAATCTCTCTCTCTACTTCAGCTCTATGTGTTTCAATTACTTTAGTTGTATCTAGTTCAGCTTTTTCTATGTCCTGCTCAAGTTGATTTTCCTGGGAGCTTCTGTATTCTTCAATTGCTACTTGGCAATCTATTTTTTTGAGTTCGAGGATATTATTATTTGTTAAATGATTTTGCTGGAATTCTAATTCTTTAGTTTCTATTTGCTGCTCAATTTCTAATTCTTTATCTCGTATTTGCTGCTCAATTTCTAATTCTTTATCTCGTATTTGCGGTTTTAATTTTGCTTCTTCTGTGCGAGTTTCTAGTTTAATTGCTAATTCTTTTATTTGTATTTGCTGCTCAATTTTTAATTCCTGTTCTCGTATTTGTGGTTTT